>NZ_CAXAXY010000001.1:0-92644 GCF_963972885.1 uncultured Pelagibacterium sp.
GTCGGGCAGGTGGGAGGTGACGGATTCGATATTGGGGCGCTTGGCTTCCTCGGCAAAGAACTCGACGAAAGAGGCCGCATAGGCGATTTCGCCGCGCGATTCGGAGATTGGCTTGCCCTGTTCGGCGGTCATGATCTGGGCGAGGTC
Source organism: uncultured Pelagibacterium sp. (assembly GCF_963972885.1). NCBI lineage: Bacteria > Pseudomonadati > Pseudomonadota > Alphaproteobacteria > Hyphomicrobiales > Devosiaceae > Pelagibacterium > uncultured Pelagibacterium sp. Next base: position 148 of record NZ_CAXAXY010000001.1, read on the forward strand.
TTCGCGCGCATCCATGATGAGATCGTACCAGCGGCGCAGGATCGTGGAGCGCTCCTGGGGCAACAGCCCCGACCACTGGGCAAAGGCCGCATCGGCCTGATCGATGGCGGCAGAGGATTCTTCTGCGCTCAATGCCGGAATGGTGCCGACCACATCGCCGGTGGCGGGATCGGTAACGGCAATGTCTTCGCCCGACGCAGCGGCCACCGGACGGCCGGCGACATGGGCCAGTTGGCAGAACAGCTCGGGATCGGTCAGCGTCGTGGCAAGGCCGGACGGGGCATATTTGGCGGACAGGCTCGACATGGGCACGAGTCTTTCGTTTAGCGGGGAACCAGACTGACCATAACGGGGAAGCGGGAGAGGTGGGCGCCAAACTGACCGGGGGTAAGGCGATGGTTCTGATGGTTTGATGGTCGAAGCGAAGAGGGTTATTCTGCCGGACCCGACTCGCCCCATTCCAGCCCGTCTCATTCCCGTATTCCACAAGGTCCGATCCGAAATGAAAACCTATACACTCCCAGCGTTCGGCCGGGATGTTTCCAGCATCGTTTTGGGCATGATGCGCATTGCGAAAATGGAGGACAGCGAGATCGACGCCCTGGTGCGCGGGGCGCTCGATCATGGGGTCAATGTGCTCGATCATGCCGATATCTATGGCGGAGAGCGCCACAGATGCGAGGCGCGGTTCGGCGAGGCGGTCGCGCTATCGGCGGGCGAGCGCGAGCAGATTGCCATTCAATCGAAGGTCGGCATCCGCAAAGGATATTTCGATTTTTCGGCCAGCCATATCGTTTCGACCGTCGATGAATCGCTTGCGGCGCTGAGGACCGATTATCTCGACGTGTTGCTGCTCCATCGCCCCGATACGCTGGTCGAACCCGAGGAAGTGGCCGCGGCATTCGATGCCTTGCACGCGGCGGGCAAGGTGCGCCATTTCGGGGTATCCAACCATACGCCCGGGCAGATCGAATTGCTCAAGACGGCGGTGCGTCAGCCCCTGATCTTCAATCAGGTGCAGCTTTCGCTCGCGCACGCGCCGATGTTTGCGCAAGGGGTGGCGGCCAATATGGCCGGGCTGGAGCAATCTGTCAGCCGCGACAATGGGCTGCTGGAATATTCGCGCATCAACGCAATGACGCTGCAGGCATGGTCGCCGTTTCAGGCGGGGTTTTTCGATGGGGTTTTCGTGGGCGACCGCGAGCGGTTTCCCGCGCTCAACACGGTGCTTGACGAATTGGCCGGAACCCATGGCGTGACGCCATCGGGCATTGCGGTGGCCTGGATCATCCGGCATCCGGCCAATATCCAGGTGGTGCTGGGCACCACCAAAGCCAGCCGGGTTGCCGAAGCGGCGGCGGGGTCGGACGTGGAGCTGAGCCGGGAGGAATGGTATCGGCTGTTTACGGCAGCGGGGCATACGCTGCCCTGACGATGTGCCGTTATCCCGGTGACGGGTGGCTGCACATCGCGGCTTTACCGATAGGCTGTAAGCCCCTCTACCCCGCGTCGGCCACCGCGCTCACTGGCAGGGGCGTATCTTTTACCGGGGCCGTGACGACGTAGGAATAGTAGCGCCGCACGCCGATCTTGGCGGCCAGAAGGTCCTCGATGAGTTTTTGATAATCTTCGAGGTCGCGGGTGATGATCTTGAGCATGTAGTCGATGCCGCCGCCCACCGCCCAGCATTCGACGATCCGCTCGATCTTGCCGATAGCGGCCTCGAAGCGGGAAAAGTCCTCGGCCTGATGGCTTTCGAGTTCGATCTGGACGAAAACGATGGTCAGCGGGCCAAAGGCGCGCAGCGAGATGCGGGCGCCGTAGCTTTCGATGATGCCTGCATCTTCGAGGCGTTTGAGGCGCTCCCAGCAGGGGGTGGGGGTGAGGTTGACCCGTTCGGCGAGCGTAGCCTTGGGTATGCGGCCCTCGCGCTGGAGGATCGCCAGAATTTTCAGGTCCCGGTCATCGAGCTTGAGTTGAACCTGGCGAATGGCAGCGCCCCTTTTTGCCAAATGCTTTTGCATCGGCGCAAGCTACTCTCTCGGGGGGGCTAACGTCCAGATTTATGACAAGAAAAAGTTTCACAGGCCAATACCCCACCGGAAGCAGGTCCGATGGGTCGCCCGTTGCCGAGTGCCGTTCAGAAGCGCTAGTTGTCTTCCAGAACGGCCTTGAGAAATTCGCGCGTGCGCTCTTCCTTGGGGTCGGTAAACAGAACCTCGGGCTTGTCCTGTTCGAGCACCCTGCCCTGGTCGAAAAAGCAGACTCTATCGGAAATCTGCCGCGCGAAATTCATTTCATGGGTGACCAGTAGCATGGTCAGATCGTGTTCTTCGGCCAGGCGCCGGATGACGCCGAGCACTTCGCCCACCAGTTCGGGATCGAGCGCGGAGGTCGGCTCGTCAAACAGCATGATCTTGGGCCGCATGGCCAGCGCCCGGGCGATGCCCACGCGCTGCTGCTGGCCACCGGACAACTGGTGGGGGTATTTGTCGGCCTGGTCGGTCAAACCCACCATCTCGAGCAAATCGTCGGCGCGCTCTTTCGCCTCGCCTTTCGAGACGCCCAGAACCTGGGTCGGCGCTTCGGTCAGATTGCGCCGCACGGTCATGTGCGGGAACAGATTGAACTGCTGGAACACCATGCCCATCTTTTCGCGCATCCTGCGCAGATGGGACTCGCCGGCCGGCTTGAGGCTGCCATCGCCGGACTTTTCGTGCCAGAGCGTATCGCCATCGACATAGACCACGCCCCCCGAAATCGGCTCGAGGGTCATAAGGATGCGCAGCACCGTGGATTTGCCCGATCCAGAGGGCCCGATGATGGTGACCTTCTCGCCCGGCTGAACCTCGAAATCGAGTTCGTTGATGACCGTGAAGGTGTCGAAACGTTTGACGACCTTGTCGAACTTGATGATGGGGTCGGTCATTTAAGCGGAATCCCTCTTTTGGGCAGGGCGCGGTCAACGAAGCGGACGCCCGTTGAAGCCACCAGAGTCATGATGAGATAAAGCCCGCCCACCATCGAGAGCGGAATGATGTAATTGAACGTGCGGTCGCCGATGATGCGGGCCACGTTGAGCATTTCGAGCACGGTCACGACCGAAAGCAGCGGCACGTCCTTCATGATCGAGACGAGGTAATTGCCCATGGCGGGGATGATGCGCGGCACCGCCTGGGGCAGGATGATGTGAGTGAAGGTACGGCCGCCCGAAAGATTGAGGGCGCGGGCCGCCTCGTGCTGGCCCTTGGCCACCGCCTCGATTCCGGCGCGATAGACTTCAGATGTATAGGCCGAATATTGCAGGCCCAGAGCCAGCGCGCCGGTCATGAAAGCGGGGAGCGTAATGCCGAATTCGGGCAGCACGTAATAGAGAAAGAACAATTGGATCAAAAGCGGGGTATCGCGCAGAAACTCGGTGACCACCGCGGCGGGCCAGGAAATGATCTTAAGCGGCGCGGCCTTGAGCGCGGCCCAGACGAGCCCCACGACCAGCGCGATGAAAAAGCCCAGCACGGTGGCCTGAATGGTCACCCACATGCCGATCAAGAGGATGGGCAGGATCGAGGTGGCAAAAGCCCAGTTGGACGAGGCGTCCCATGCAATTCCGAACAGCATCTCGTCACCTCGCTCCGGCGCGCCAGCGGCCCACGAACCGCTCGAGCAGTTTCATCATGGCGGTCAAGACCAGCGCCAGCCCGAAATACATCAGCAGCGCCAATGAATAGATCGTCGTCGAATCCTGGGTGAAATTGCGCAATTGCTCGGCGCGGAAGGCCAGATCGGAGAGCGAAATGAGCGAGACCAGTGCCGTGTCTTTCAGGTTCTGGACCGCCAGATTGCCGAACGAGGGCATCATTTCGGGGATGGCCTGAGGCAGCGCTATGCGCCAGAGCGTCCGACGCGGCGTGAAATTGAGCGCCTTGGCGGCCTCGTACTGGTCCTTGGAAACCGACTGGATGGCTCCGCGCACCACCTCGGCGCCGTATGCGCCGATGTTGAGCGAGAGCGCCAGCACACCGGCAACGACCGGGGGCAATCGCAGATCGATGCCGATGGCCTGCCCTGCCACCGGCAGCGCGAAATAGAGCCAGAAGAGCTGCACCAGCAGCGATGTGCCGCGGAAGATCTCGATATAGCCGACCGAAATCGCCTTGATGAGAGGGTTGTGGGCGAGCTTGCCGATACCTGCGGCGAAGGCGAGAATCGCCCCGAACACCGTTGAATAGATCGTCAGCTCGACGGTCACCCAAGCCCCTAGCATCAGGGGGTTGAGATATTGGGTCCAATCCATGAAGGCGTTCTCGAAACAGCTTTTCTGGAAAACGGGTGAAGCCTAACCAAGTTGCCGGCGGGCGCCTTTTCTGGTCGCGCCCACCGGCAGATCGGTATCAGAGCAATGCGCCTTATTCGGTGCAGAGCTCCTCAGTGCTCATGTCGAACGAACGCGAGGTGTCGGCATCGGTAAAGCCGTAGCCGGACACGGTTTCGAGCCATTCGTCGCTCTGCTTGTACTCGGCGAGCACCTCGTTGACCGCGTCGCGGAGCTCTTCATTGCCTTCGGCAAAGACGAACCCGCCCCAGGAGCGCTGTTCGGTCCCGTCGATGACCGGATCGGTGAAGCCTTCGGCCACTTCAACGGCATCGCTCTGGCCGGCCAGCTCGCTGGCGGTCAGACCGGTCGCTGCATAGGCATCGGCGCGGCCGGTCGAAACCGTCGAGATCGCGTCGGCGTTGGACGAGATCGTCACGAGCTGATCTTCAGACACCCCGAGCGCCTGCATCATGTCGAGCTGATTGGCGCCAGCCATGATGGCAACCGTCATATCGGAATTTTCGGCGAAATCGGCGTAGCCGCTCAGCCCCTCGGGGTTGCCGGCGGGCACCAGAAGACCTTCACCGTAGGAGGTGTTGGGCTCCGAATAGATGACCGTTTCGCAACGGGTGGGGATGATGGCCATTTCGGCGGCGACCATATCGAAACGGTCAGCCTGAAGGCCGGGGATCAGCGAGGAAAAATCGGTGGTGACCCACTCGATATCGGTCACGCCGAGTTCCTCGACAATGTGCTTGGCCACATCGGGGCCGGCACCCATGGCTTCGCCGGAAACCGGATCGATATAGCCATAGGGGATTTCGTTGGCGACGGCGATGCGGATCGAACCGCTTTCCTGAATTTCTTCAAGGCTGGCGGCCTGAGCGGCGCCTGCGACGGTGAGCGCAGCGGCGCTGGCGAGCAGGGTTGTCTTGAGGGCCTTGGAAATTGTTGCGTGCATAATGTTCCTGTCCTTTGATATTATCGCTGACATTGTGCGCAGTGCCGAAATTGAGGGCAAATATGACCCCAATTCATTCAAAGTCGGGCGGCACCGTTCCCGAAGTCACTCCGGGGACAAAGCCACCTCATCACTGCCGAACTTGAGCGTTCTCTGCACATAATGCTTTAACACGGGATAGGGTTGCCAACTTCTGGCCACAAGTCGAGGGACGATACGTCTATATAGGGCGGGGTTTGGCAGCAAGATCGACTGCACGGGTCGTTCAAAATGGAAGGACCGCCCACGCGCCGGGGCTGCATAGTCGGTCGATTATCAATTGCCGGCCAAGCCCTTAGGTGGCGCATAGGGTCGGCGTGTCGGCTGACTCTTAGACAGAATTAAGGGATGGTGCATGGCCGAAATGGTGACGATGGCAGACGTTCTGGCGGCCCGCCGGCGCATTGGTCCGCTCGTGCATCGCACCGCGCTGACACCGAGCCTGTCGCTGTCCGAAGCGAGCGGGCAGACGATCCTGCTCAAGAACGAGCAGCAGCAATTGACCGGCAGCTTCAAGCTGCGGGGTGCGACCAACGCGGTGCTTTCGCTTTCCGATGAGGAGCGCGGGCGGGGCGTTACCGCAGCCTCGACCGGAAATCATGGCCGTGCGCTTTCCCATGCCGCCAAGGCTGCGGGCACGCGCGCAGTGATCTGCATGTCGTCTCTGGTGCCCGCCAACAAGGTCGAGGCGATCAGGGCGCTGGGGGCCGAAGCGCGAATCGTGGGCAGGAGCCAGGACGATGCGCAGGTCGAGGTGGACCGGCTGGTCGCCGAGGAAGGCCTTATCGACGTCCCGCCGTTCGATCGGGCCGAAGTGATCGCCGGACAGGGCACACTGGGGCTGGAAATTTTAGAGGATGCGCCCGAACTCGACGCGGTGCTGGTGCCGCTTTCCGGTGGCGGGTTGATCGCGGGCGTGGCGCTGGCGATCAAGACGCTTTCGCCCAAGACGCGGGTGGTCGGGGTGTGCATGGAGCGCGGCGCGGCCATGGTTGCCTGCCTTGCTGCGGGCCAGCCGGTGGAGGTTGAAGAGCTCGAAACGCTTGCAGATTCGCTGGGGGGCGGGATCGGGCTGTCCAATCGCTACACCTTTTCGATGGTGCGCGATCTGGTCGATGAAACCATCGTCCTGACCGAAAAGGAAATCGCCGAGGCGATTGCGCATGGGTATTTCAAGGAGCGCGAGGTGCTCGAAGGCGCGGCAGCCGTGGGGATCGGGGCGATCCTTTCGGGCAAGTTCGTGCCCAAAGGCCCGACCGCGCTGGTGCTGTCGGGCAAAAATATCGACATGGGCGTTCACGGCCAGATCATAGCGGGCACGCACACGGCGTTGAGTGAGGCTGCGTGATGGCTGACGTTCAGATTCTCACCGAAACCGATCTGAAAAAGCTCGTGCCGCTCGATCTCGAGGCCGTCCAATGTGTCGAGGATGCATTTGCGGCGCTGGCGGGCGGCAAGGTGGTGATGCCGCCTATCCTCAGGCTCGATATCGCCGAAGCCAATGGCGAGGTGGATGTGAAAACCGCCTATGTGCCGGGGCTCGAGAGCTTTGCCATCAAGATGAGCCCGGGCTTTTTCGACAATCCCAAAATCGGGCTAGCTTCGACAAACGGGCTGATGGTGGTTTTGTCGGCAAAGACGGGGCTGCTCGAAGCGCTGCTGCTCGACAACGGGTATCTGACCGATGTGCGCACGGCAGCGGCGGGGGCCGTGGCGGCCAGACATCTTTCGCGTGAGGATTCGGAAAGCGCCGCGATCATCGGGGCCGGCATGCAGGCCAAACTGCAGCTTGAAGCGCTGGCTCTGGTGCGGCCGATCAAGAAGGCCGTGATCTGGGCGCGCGACCGGGGCAAGGCCGAGGACCTGGCGCGGCACGCTTCGCAGAAACTAAAGATCGCCGCCATTGTGGCCAGCAGCCCGGAGACTGCGGTGCACGGTGCCGATATCGTGGTCACGACGACCCCGGCCACCGAACCGCTGATCATGGCCGACTGGATCAAAGCCGGTCAGCATGTGACCGCCATGGGATCGGACGCCGAGCACAAGAACGAAATCGATCCCGCACTGGTCAAAAAAGCCGACCTCTATGTCGCCGACCGGTTGAGTCAGACGCGGCTTTTGGGGGAATTGCACCACGCCATAAAGACCAGGCTGGTGGATGAGCAGGACAGCTTTGCCGAACTGGGCGCTGTGATCGCCGGGACGGCAACGGGCCGGACATCTCAAGCGCAGATCACCTTCGCCGATCTCACCGGCACCGGGGTTCAGGATACGGCGATTGCCACCCTGGCCCGAACCCGCGCGCTGACCAGCGGCGCGGGCACACTCTTTCAGACCTGATTGTCGGGTCTCTTTCTGGAGCGCCAAGGCAAAATGCCCAATACCCGCCTGCCTTTTACCCTGCCCGAATATTACGAGCGCCTGGAGGCCGTCCGCCGGTCGATGCAGACGCAGGGCATCGACGTTCTGATCGTCACCAATCCCTCCAACATGCACTGGCTGACCGGCTATGACGGGTGGAGCTTTTACGTGCATCAGGCGGTGATCGTTTCGCTCACCGACGAGCCTTTGTGGTGGGGGCGGCCCATGGATGCGGTGGGCGCCGAAAAGACCACCTGGCTGGCAACGGACTCGATCTATTTCTATCCCGACGATTTCGTTCAGAACCCCGAAAAGCACGCCTATGTGCATCTGTGCGGCGTGCTCAAGGACAAGGGCTGGGACCAGCGCCGGATTGGCGTGGAAATGGACAATTATTATTTCACCGCCTCCTGCCTTGAGACGCTGCGGGCCGAAATCCCCGATGTCGCAATTATCGATGCCACTTCGGTGGTCACCTGGCAGCGTTCGGTCAAATCGGAAGCCGAGATCGAATATATGCGCCGCGCGGCACGGATCGTTGAAGCGATGCATGCACGTATTCGCGAGGTGACGCGGCCCGGTTTGCGCAAGAACGAGCTGGTCGCGGAAATCTATCACGCCTCGCTGGTTGGCGCGGATGGCTATGGGGGGGACTATTCGGCGATCGTTCCGCTCACGCCCTCGGGGCGCGATGCGGCGGCGGCGCATCTGACCTGGGACGATCGCGAGATGGTCAAGGGCGAAGGCACGTTTTTCGAGATTGCCGGATGTTACAAGCGCTATCACTGCCCGATTTCGCGCACCGGCTATCTGGGCAAGCCGCCCAAGGACATGCTCAAGGCGCAGGAAGCGGTGCTCGAAGGCATGGAAGCGGGCATGGCGGTGGCAAAACCCGGCTATACGTGCGGGGAAATCGCCGATGCGTTTTTCGGTGTGCTCAAGAAATACGGCGTCGAGAAAACCTCGCGCACCGGCTATTCGGTGGGGCTGTCCTATCCGCCCGATTGGGGCGAGCACACGATGAGCATCCGTCCGGGCGACCCCTCGATCCTGCGCGCCAACATGGTGTTCCATTTCATGCCGGCCATCTGGACCCCCGACTGGGGGCTGGAGATCACCGAAACCATGCGGATTACTGACGAGGGCGGGCCGGAGTGCCTGGCCAATGTGCCGCGCGAGATGTTTGTGAAGAACTAGAAAGGGCAAGGCCCCTCGCCCCGACCCTCTCCCCAGAGGGGCACGGCCCTAACCAGATATTGTGGAGTTTGATTCTTGGCCCATAGACTGCTCGGTGAAACGCTCGAAATCCTCGCGGACCTGATCGGCTTTGAGTCGGTGTCGGCGGACAGCAATCTCGAGATGATCGCCTATATCAACCACCGGCTCGACCAGATCGGCACGCGCACCTATCTGACGCTGAACGAGACGGGCAACAAGGCCAACCTTTTTGCAACGCTGGGCCCGCCGGAAGCCGATGGCGGGATCGTTCTGTCGGGGCACACCGATGTGGTGCCGGTGGAAGGGCAGGACTGGAGTTCGGACCCGTTCACGGCAACGCTGCGCAACCGAAAGATCTACGGGCGCGGGGCGTGCGACATGAAGGGGTTCATCGCCTGCACGCTGGCTTTTGCCCCCTATTTCCAGGAAATCGGATTAAAGCGCCCCATCCATCTGGCCTTTACCTATGACGAGGAGGTGGGGTGCCTTGGCGCACATGTGATGCTCAAGGAACTCAAGGCGACCGGCCGCAAGCCTTCGCTGTGCATCGTGGGCGAACCGACCATGATGAAGATCGTCGAGGGCAACAAGGGGTGCTGCGAATACACCACCCATTTTACCGGGCTCGAGGGCCATGGCTCGATGCCCGACCGGGGGGTCAATGCCGTCGAATATGCCGTGCAATATGTCACCAAGCTGCTCGAAATCGGCGGCGCGCTGAAATCGCGCGCGCCGGAGGGCAGCCGGTTCGAACCGCCCTGGTCGACAATTCAGATCGGTAAAATGGCCGGCGGCATCGCGCGCAACATCATCCCCGGGCAGTGTTCGGTGGAGTGGGAGTTGCGGCACGTCAATTCGGGCGATTTTGCCTTCACCCATGAGCAGATCACCGGCTTTGTCGAGGATGTTCTGCTGCCCAAAATGGTCGATATCCATCCCGACGCGGCGGTCATCACCGAAACCATCGGGGAAGTGGCCGGGCTCGAACCAATGACCAAATCGGAGGCCGTGGCACTGGTGCGGGCGCTGACCGGCAATGAGGATCCTGCCGAATGCGTGGCGTTTTCGACCGAGGCGGGCCTGTTTCAGGAAATGGGCATCGATACGGTAATCTGCGGACCGGGCTCGATCGAACAGGCGCACAAGCCCGACGAATTCGTGGAGCTGGACCAGTTGAGCGCCTGTCTGGAAATGATCGAGGGATTGGAAAAGCACCAGTAGGCTGGGAAGCCCCCTCAACCTGGACCTTGGGTCCAGCCTCCCGCAGGGAGAGGTGAGAAAGCGGCTGACGGTGGGGGAGATAGCGAGGGGTGGTGCATTTGCGCTCTGCCGTCATCCCGGGCCGAGACCCGGGATCCAGTAAGCGGCAGCTTGGCGGCTCCATCTCACGCGTTGGGGGCACTGGCCCCCGGGTCAAGCCCGGGGTGACGGTGGCGGGGTTATAGAGCTAGAGCATATCGCTGGCGCTCAGGAGCGCTACCGGAACGCCGGAATGACCTCGCGGCCATAGCGGGCGATGATGTCTTCTTCCTCGCCACTGTCGAGATAGATGTTGAACTGGGTAACGCCCGCCGCTTCGAGATCGCGGATCTTTGCGATGTGGTCTTCGGGCTCGCCGAGCACGCAGAAGCTTTCAACGATGTCGTCGGTGATGAAATCGAGGTACGGGTTATCGGACTGGCCGTGCTTGGAATAGTCATAGCCACGCCGCGCTTCGATATATGAGGTGAGGCTGGCGGGGACCTTGTCGCTGTCGGCGCCGTATTTCTCGACGATATCGGCCACGTGATTGCCCACCATGGCGGGGAACCATTTGGTGGCTTCGATGGCTTTTGCCTTGTCCCCGAAATAGGCGGGCGCAGCGGCCATTGAGCGATAGCTGCTCATATCCCGTCCCGCGGCCTTGCCTGCGGCGATGCACTGGTCGGTGAACCATTTGCACAGGCCCGGTTCTGCGATCTGGAGCACGACGCCATCGGCGCTTTCCCCAGCGGTTTTGAGCGCCAGGGGCCCATAGGCAGCGATCCAGGAGGGTATATCGTGGCCCACGGCCCAGGGAAACTGGACGGGGTTGGGCACATCGCCATACATTACCTCTTCGCCGCGCACCATGGCGCGGGTCTTGGCGATGAATTCGGCCACGCGTTTGAGCGTTGCGGGCTTGTGGCCCATCACCCGGCGCGAGGAATCCCCTCGGCCGACGGCCAGATCGAAGCGCCCGCCGCTCTGTTTGGCCAATGAGCCGAACAGCGAAGCGGCGACGGACCAGTCACGCACGTCGGGATTGGTGACCAGCGGCCCGAACCGCATGGATTTGGTCCATTCCATTCCCATGGCCATGGCCGGATACGGATCGCGCCAGAGGATGTGGGAGTCGTAGAACCAGCAATAGGTGAAACCGGCATATTCGGCGGCTTGAATCAGATAGCGCGCCCTGTCGTGATCGACGAAACCCTTGAAGGTGATCCCGAATTCCATTGTCCCTACCCTTTCAGAACCGGCACCCCGCATTTGCCGTGCGGGAATATTTTGACCAGACGATCAAATTTTTAGACGGGGCGCAAGAGGAATTCGTCACGGCCCATAGGCGATCATCGGGCGGCCAGAGGCCGGGTTGGGCACTATGGTGGCGGCGACGCCATAGACGCGGGCGAGAAACGCGGAATCGATGACCGTTTCGGGCGTGCCCTGTGCCACCACCCTGCCCCGATCGAGCGCCACGACGTGATCGAACCAGGCGGCGGTCAGGTTGAGATCGTGCATGGTGACGAGGATGGTGAGCCCTTCACGGGCAAGGGCGCGCAGGATTTCCATGACGGCGATCTGGGCGGAAAGATCGAGATGGTTGGTGGGCTCGTCGAGCAGCAGCAGGCGCGGGGATTGGGCGAGGGCGCGGGCAATGTGCACACGCTGCTGTTCACCACCGGACAGGGTGGAAAAGCGCCGCGTTGTGAACTCTGCGACCCCGGCCCGGGCCATGGCGCGGGCGGCGATCTCCTCGTCGCCGGTCTGGCTGTCGGCGGCCCATAGGCCCTGATGGGGCAGGCGGCCGAGCATCACCACGTCATGAACGTCGATGGGCTGGTCGGTTCCGGCGGTCTGTTCGACCAGGGCGGCGACGCGGGCGCGCTCCCGGCGCGGCAGGGCGTGAAAATCGGCGCCCGCGAATTCGATATGGGCGCGCGCGCCCGGCTCGAAACCGAGGATCACCCGCAGCAGCGAGGATTTTCCGGCGCCATTGGGGCCGATCAGCGCGTTGAGACGGCCTGGCTGGAGGGCAAAGGATACATCATCGAGGATGGTCTTGCCCTCGAGGGTGAGACTGGCGCTTTGGATGGCAAGGCTCATGTGGCCCGCCTGTTGCGCAAGAGGATGAGGAAGAAGGCCGGGGCGCCGATCATGGCGGTGACGATGCCGACAGGCAGCTCGCGCGGGTCGAACAGGGTGCGGGACGCCGTATCGGTCCAGACCATGAAAACGGCCCCGGCCAAAGCCGCGAGCGGGAGCAGATGGCGGTGCCGTCCGCCGGCGACGAGCCGCACCGCGTGGGGCAGGATCAAGCCAACAAAGCCGATTGCGCCCGAAATCGCAACGAGAACGCCGGTCAGAAGCGCGGTACCGCCCAGCATGACCCAGCGGGTTCTTTCGACATCGATGCCCAGCGCGCGGGCGGCGGTATCGCCAAAGACGAACCCGTCGAGGATACGGCCCGAGGCGATCAATGGCGCGCCCACGGCGGCCAGCGCCACAAGCGCCAAACCTGTATCGGACCAGCGCGCCGCGGCCAGCGAGCCCATCAGCCAGGACAGGATTTCGCGGTAGGAATCCCCGGTCGCCGTCCAGAAGATCAGAAACGAGGTGAGCGCGGACGCGAGCGCGGAAACGGCCAGCCCGGCGAGAATGGCGCGCGACGCGGTGATGGCGCCGAGCGAGCGGGCCAGCCCCAGCGTCAGTCCCATGGCGACCAGGGCACCGATGAAGGCGCCGACCGGCAGGAGCAGCGTCGCGCCGATCAGCATCATGGAAACGGCACCCACCGAGGCACCGGACGAAAGGCCGAGGAGGTAGGGATCGGCCAATGGGTTGCGCGTCAGAGCCTGCATGACGGCACCGCAAATGGCCAGCCCGGCACCCACGGCAGCGGCAGCGAGGACGCGCGGCAGGCGCAATTCCCAGACGATCCCCTCGCGCAGGCGCGAGACCGGGTTTTCGGCAATAAGACCAAGTTTGTGGGCGATCACCGCCCAGACTTCACCGGGGGAAATATCGGCGGGGCCGATGGTGACGGCGATGACGAGAGAAGCACAAAGCAGTAGTGCCAGCCCCGCCAGCCCGGCCTGAAACTTCAGCCGCCGCAGGGCGGCGGGCGTGAGGGCGGACAGGCCGAGCGGGGCGGCGACCATTAGAGAGCTTTCCCCCAAGTGTTCCCAACCCACCGCGCTGCCCCGGACCTGATCCGGGGCCCAGCAGCGCCAATCGAAACTCCAGCGCCCGAGGCTGGCTCACATGGGCCCCGGCTTTCGCCGGGGAAGCGAAGGAGGGGAGTCATGGGTTCAGATCCAGTTCCTGGAGCTGCCGGGCCAGATCGGCGGTGGCGGGGATGGAGCGGATGCCCGGCTCGGCGGCGGGGAACGGGATGATGATGTAGCGCTCGTTCTGGACGGCGCTCAGGTTCGCGGTCGCCGGATTGTCGTTGAGGAGGGTGATCTTCTGGGTGACCGAATTCCATGCGGCGTCGACAAGGATCATCACGTCGGGGTCCTCGTCGACAATGGCTTCCCAACTGGCAGAGGTCCAGGTGTCTTCCACATCGGCAAAGATGTTGGCGATGCCCAGCGCCTCCATGGTCATTTGCGGGCCGCCCAGGCCGGCGCCGACATAGGGGGTGGAGGTGGCCGAGGAATACCAGACGCCGGTCAGGTTTGAGGTTGGTTTGATCTCTTCGAGCATGGTGCGCTGCTCGGCGACAAGTTGGGCGGCGCGGTCCTCGACATCGAAAATGGCGCCCATTTCAACGATCTGGTCGAACACATCCTCGAACGAGAGCTTTTCGGGGGTACCTTCCGAGCGACAGGCGGTGGGGGCGACATAGGTGGCAACGCCGAGAGCGTGCAGGCTGTCGCGCGTCCCCGCCGCATCGGCGGCAAAACTGGATTCCCAGCCGCCATAGACAAAATCGGGCTCGGCTTCGAGCACCACTTCCTGGGAGGGAACGCGATCGGCAAGGACGGTCAATTGGGTGTCGGGCGCCCATTCATCGGGCACCGGGCCGTCCTGAAAGCCGACGCCGACGATTTTGTCGCCAAGGCCCAAAGCCAGAAGCAGTTCGGTGGCGGTGGACTTGATGGTGACGACCCGTTCGGGCGGGGCATCGAAGGTTACCGTGGTGCCGCAGTTTTCGATGGTGAGCGGGTAGTCGGTGGCGAGGGCGGGGGTTGAGAGGGCCGCGGCGAACAAGAGACCGGAAAGTACCGCAATGGCCATGCCCCCCCGCTTGAGCCGGAGCGGCGACGGGCGCTGGGCATGACCACGCACCTCACCTGTCACCCTGGCCCTGAGCCGGGGCCCAGTAAACGGCGATGTTTGCGATTTTGCCGGGGCGCTGCCGTTTACTGGATCCCGGGTCGAGCCCGGGATGACGGTGGTGTTTGGGGCAAAGGACGTGACACCGCTCATTTTACCTTTTCCTTTTTCGCCACCAGCTCGCGCATGGCCGCCTCATAGCCCTGCTTATAGGCCTCGGTCGAGCCGAAGCGGAACATGTCGTCTTCGCCCAGCCGGGCCAGGGTCTTGGCGCCGGGGCTGTCGAGATCGATGACCAGCTTTGCCAGGCCCCGCGCCACAGCGACGGGCATGCGAGAGGCCTTGCCCTTGACCAGATCGGCGGCTGCGGCGAGCTCGTCGGCAAGCACGGTGACCGTTACGTTCAAGGGCCGGCCATTCGCATCGACGCCACCGCGCAGATCATCGACCAGTTGCACGCCGGCTGCGCCTATGGCGGCGTCGGTCTGGCCCACGCGCCAGGGGCGACCGAGGGTATCGGTAATGATGAGGCCGAGCCTCTTGCCGGTCTTTTCGCGCAGGGCGCCGCAGAGCGCCCGGGCAGAAGCGTCGGGGTCGCGCGGCAGGCGCAGAGCGAGGCCATCGGGGACGTTTGAGGTGTCGAGCCCGGCGGCGGCCATCACCAAGCCTTGCCGGGTTTCGACAATTCTGGTGATCCCACCGGCATGGGCGCGCTCGGCGACGATGCGGACCGTATCTTCCTCGATGGCCATATCGCGCGCCGCGATAGGCACCTGCATGCCTTCGGCCTTGGAGACGATTTTGGAGGTGACGATCAGGATATCGCCATCGGCCAGCGCAGCGTCCGGATCGGAGGTGGCCATTGTGTCGATGGCGTTCGAAATCAGCGCCACCAGATCGTCACCTGGCCCGATTTCGGGGATGCCCTCGATGCCCCAGAGTGTCAGACGATCGGCCATCAGCGCTTCTTGAGTTTGGGCAGCACTTTTTCGGCGAAGACGTCGATCCATTCGCGCTGGTTGCGGCCCACATTGTGGAGATAAATGCGGTCGAAGCCGAAATCGGCAAACTTCTGGATGTGTTCGAGGTGCTCTTCGGGATCGGGCGAAATCACCATTCTTCCCTTGAAATCCTCGGGCCGGACCAGCTTGGCCATCTGCTCGAAATCGAAAGGAGAGCGGATGTCGGCCTTTGGGAATTTCATGCCGCCATTGGGCCATTCGGTCATGGCGTTGGCCAGCGCTTCTTCGTAAGTTTCGGCCCAGCTCAGGTGGAGCTGGAGCACTTTGGGCATGGCGTCGGGGTCCTTGCCGGCCTCACGGGCGCCCTCGGAAAATTTTTCAAACAGCATCTCGATCTTGCCGAGTGGAGCGCCGACCGTAATGATCCCATCGGCAAATTTTCCGGTCTTTTTGGCGTTGAGCGGTCCGGCGGTTGCCACGAGAATTTCGGGCGCGGTTTCAGGCATGGTCCACAGCCTTGTGGATTCTATACGATAATAATCGCCCTTGTGTTTGGTGTCCTTGCCGGCAGCCGAGTTCTCGAACAACTTCTTGATGATCTGGACGGCCTCGAACATGCGGGCGGAACGTTCGCCCACATCGGGCCAATACTGGGCGAGGAAACTTTCGTTGAGGGCCTCGCCTGCCCCTACCCCGAGCCAGTGGCGATTGGGGTACATGGCGGCAAGGGTCGCCGAAGCCTGCGCCACCATGGCAGGGTGCCAGCGGAACGTGGGGGTGGTGACGCCGGGGCCCATATCGCCCCTGGTGCGCTCGCCGATGGCGGTCAGGACGTTCCAGACGAAGGCCGACTGGCCCTGCTGGGGCACCCAGGGCTGGAAATGGTCGGCAGCCATGGCGCCGTTAAAGCCCCTTTGCTCGGCATATTCGGTCAGTTCCACGCAATCGCGCGGATGGAACTGCTCGAGCATCACCGCATAGCCGATCAACCCTTCGGGTCCGGATTTGAAAACGGACATCGACGCGACTCCCCTTGGCTTTGCGATCAGTCAATCACAAAGGGCAAAAGAGCAACAGAGGGGATTTTGACCTTTTGGTAAAATTTTTCATGGGGAGAGGGCCGGTTTACTCCCCTCGCTGTCCCGGACCTGATCCGGGACCCAGCAGCCTAGCCGCGACTCCATAGTCCGCGGCTGGTTCCCATGGGCCCCGGCTTTCGCCGGGGAAGCGCAGGAGGAGAGGCTGGGACCCGAACAGCACCCTACTCGATGAACGCCTCTACCTTGCGCATCTCGCCGAGCATACAGGCATCGGCCACCAGTTGCAGCGGGGCAATATCGACGTCGCTTTTGCCCTGCGCCAGAAGTGCGGCGAAATGGGCGTAGATGCCGTCATATTCGGTATCGTCGGCGGCCAGTTGGGTATCACCATCGATGCGCAGCACAGCGCCGCCGCTGGAGAGTTCGAGCAGCCCGGCATCGGTTCGGACGGTGATATCCCAGGTTTGCGGGCCTTCCTGGCGCCAGTCGAAATCTGCGGTGACCAGATGGCCGGTGACCGCAACAAAATCGATCTTCGCAGCGATGGGGGTCTGGCGGTTTTCCGGCACCTCAAGCACCGCGCCGGTCACCAGAACGGGTGCGGGGAGCATGTGGCTGAGGATCGAGAGCGCATTGATGCCGGGATCGAAGACACCCATGCCGCCGGGCTCCCAGATCCAGTCCTGCCCGGGATGCCAGCGGCGCACATCCTCGCGCCAGACGATATCGACGCTTTTTATGGTCTTGCCGGCGAGCCATGTGCGGGCCGGTTCAACGCCCTGTGCGTAGCGCGAGTGCCAGGTGGCAAACAGGGTTACCCCGTGCTTTGCTGCCAGATTTTTGAGCCATTCGACTTCGGCCACCGTGGCACCGGGTGGTTTTTCCAGCAGAACATGCCGGCCGGCGCGGATGGCGGCCTCAGCGTATTGGCGGCGCACCTGTGGCGGCGTGCACAGAGCGACGGTGCCGATATCGGGACGGGCCGCGAGCATGTCATCGAGCGCTTGGAAATGGTCGACGCTTTCAAGCTCTGCATTGCGCGAGACAATGGCGGCCAGTTCGAAATCGGGATTTTTGGCAATCGAGGGCAAATGCTGGTCGCGGGCGATCTTGCCCAGACCGACAATGGCAATCTTGTGGGTCATCAATGGGAATCCTTGCCCACCGCACTGCCGCGCGCGCCTTTGAGAAAATCGAAATCGGCGCCGGTATGGGCCTGATCGACGTGATCGAGGAACATCTTTGCGTAACCCGATTGCGGCTGATCGGGCAGCGGGGTCCAATCGGCCAGGCGGGCGGCGATCTCGGTCTCGGGAACATCGAGATGAATGGTGCGATTGGGCACGTCGATGGAAATCATGTCGCCATTGCGGACGGCTGCCAGCGGACCGCCCACCGCTGCCTCGGGGGAGGTGTGCAGGATCACCGTGCCATAGGCGGTGCCCGACATGCGGGCGTCGGAAATGCGCACCATATCCTTTATGCCCTTGCGCAGCACCTTTGGCGGCAGGCCCATGTTGCCCACTTCGGCCATGCCGGGATAGCCCTTGGGGCCGCAGTTTTTGAGCACCATGACGCAGGTCTCGTCGATATCGAGCGCCTCGTCGTTGATCTTTGCCTTGTAATCGTCGATGTCCTCGAACACCACGGCGCGGCCGGTATGAACCATCAGGTGCGGGCTGGCGGCCGAAGGTTTGAGCACACAGCCATTGGGCGCAAGATTGCCCTTCAAAACCGCGATGCCACCATGGCTGGTGAGAGCCTTGTCGACCGGCCGGATCACGTCCTCGTTCCAGTTGCGGGCGCCGGCGACTTCCTCGCCCATGGTGCGCCCGGAAACGGTCAGCGCATCGCCATGGAGCTTTTTTCCGTCGAGCAGGGATTTGAGCACTACGGGCAGGCCACCAGCGTAGAAGAATTCTTCCATCAAATATTTGCCCGAGGGCATCAGATTGACGATTGTTGGGATATCGCGGCCCAGCCGGTCCCAATCGTCGAGCCCGATATCGATCCCGACACGCCCGGCCAGGGCCAGCAGATGGACCACGGCGTTGGTCGAACCGCCGATGGCGCCATTGGTCATCATCGCATTTTCGAACGCTTCGCGGCTGAGGATATCGGAAGGTTTGAGGTCGTCTTTCACCATATCGACGATACGGCGGCCGGTGAGTTGCGCCATAACCCGGCGACGGCTGTCGACGGCGGGGATTGCCGCATTGCCCGAAAGCGCCATGCCCAGTGCCTCGGCCATAGAAGCCATGGTGGAGGCAGTGCCCATGGTGTTGCACGAGCCCGAGGACCGGCTCATGGCCTGTTCGGCTTCGAGGAAATCCTCCTGGCTCATTTCGCCGGCCTTGATCGCTTCGCTCATCTGCCACAGCGCGGTGCCCGAGCCGACTCGCTCGCCCCGGAACCAGCCATTGAGCATGGGGCCGCCGGTGACAACGATCGAAGGAATGTCGGTGGAGGCCGCGCCCATCAGCAGCGATGGGGTGGTCTTGTCGCAACCGACCAGCAGGACGGCGCCATCGATGGGCTGGCCGCGCATCACCTCTTCCACCGCCATGGCGGCGAGGTTGCGATACATCATTGCGGTGGGGCGGAAGGTGTTTTCCGAGGCCGAGAACACCGGCACCTCCAGAGGAAAGCCGCCGGCTTCCCAGACGCCGGCCTTTACCTTTTCGGCCAGTTCACGCAGATGCCCGTTGCAGGGGGTGAGATCGGACCAGGTGTTTAAGATCCCGATGACCGGGCGGCCGTCGAACAGATCGTGGGGATAGCCCTGATTTTTGAGCCACCCGCGGTGGTAGATCGTATCGCGCGAGGTGCCGCCATACCATTCCTGCGAGCGCAGCTTGCGCGGCCATTGGGCCTTTTCAAATGCCATTCCCTGCCCTTTCTACAATGATTTGACCGCGACAGGCGCGTCGGCAGGGCGTGTCTTGTCGATGGCCAGGGGGTTCTTGAGCGGCAGTCCGAAGGGGGCGGCTTCGATTTCGAAGATGTCGCCTTCCTGCGTGCGGATGTCGTCGGCAAAGCTTAAAGTCGCGGTGCCGAACATATGGACATGCACGTCGCCGGGCTTGCGGAAGATTTCGTATTTGAAGTGATGGTGCTCGAGATTGGCGAGGGTGTGGCTCATATTGTCCTCGCCCGAAACGAAGGGCTTTTCCCACAGCACAGTGCCATCGCGGACGACGCGGGAGGTGCCCTCGACATGGGCGGGGAGTTCACCGACAAGAATTTCGGGGCCGATGGAGGCCGGGCGCAGTTTCGAGTGCGCGAGATAGAGATAGTTCTGGCGCTCGGTGACGTGATCGGAAAACTCGTTTGCCAGCGCAAAACCGATCCGGTGCGGAACGCCCTCGTAGGAGACGATATAGATGCCGGCGATTTCAGGCTCTTCGCCTGCATCGAGCGCAAAGCCGGGCGAGGTGATGGGCTTGCCCGGCGCAACCAGGGCATGGCCATTGCCCTTGTAGAACCATTCGGGCTGCACGCCCGTCTTGCCGCCCACAGGCTTGCCGCCTTCGACGCCCAGCCGGAACATCTTCATGGAATCGGTGACGTTTTCTTCGGCGCCGGCTTTGAGGTGCATGGCGTTGCGGGTCGAGGCCGAACCGAGATGGGTGAGCCCGGTGCCGGTGAGATGCAGGCGCGCGGGATCATCGGGGGTTATGGGCGCCAGAACCCTGCCCTCGGCATAGGCGGCGTCGAGATCGACGCTGTCGCCGAGCCCCTGTTCGGCGATCAGTTCGGCCAGCGCCATATCCCTTGCGATGGCGCGTTTGGCCAGCGCCAGAATGGAATCTGCGCCATTGACGATCCTGGCATTGTCGCCTTCACGCGCCACGACGCACTGGGAACCGCTGGTATGGGTAATCTGGGAGAGCAGCACTTTGATAATTACTCCGGGGATTGGGGAATCCGGCGCACCCTGGGCGCGCCGGAAAGATCAGGCGGCCTTGTTCTTGTTGTAGACGTCGAAGATCACGGCGGCGAGGAGGACAAGTCCCTTGATCATCTGCTGCCAGTCGATGCCGATGCCCATGATCGACATGCCGTTGTTCATCACCCCCATGATGAACGCGCCGATCACTGCGCCGACAATGGTGCCGACACCGCCGGCCATCGAGGCGCCACCGATGAAGACGGCGGCGATGACGTCGAGTTCGAAGGTTTCGCCGGCCTTGGGCGTGGCCATGTTGAGACGGGCCGCGAACACGAGGCCCGCCAGCGCAGCGAGCATGCCCATATTGGCAAAAACCAGGAAGGTCAGGCGTTCGGAATTGATGCCCGAGAGTTTTGCGGCCTTTTGATTGCCGCCCACGGCATAGACGCGGCGTCCGATGGTGGTCTGCTTGGCAACGAAACTGTAGCCGGCGATGAGCACCGCCATGATGATAAAGACGTTGGGCAGACCGCGCGATGTGGCCAGAAGGTACACCAGGTAGACCACGGCCCCGGCGGCGAGAATGTTGCGGCCGGTGAAGAATGCGAAGGGTTCGTCGGGCGTGCCGTGTTTTGCCTCCTTGGCGCGGGCCCGCACCGAGAGCAGGACGAGGATCGCCGCAGCGGCAACGCCGAGCAGCATCGAAAGCATATGGATTCCCTCGACGGCAAACAGATCGGGGATGAAGCCGGAGGCGATCATGCGAAACGAGTCCGGGAACGGGCCGATGGACTGGCCCTTCAAGAGCACCATCATCAGGCCCTTGAACACCAGCATGCCGGCGAGCGTCACGATGAAGCTGGGGATTTTCCAGTACGCGATCCAGTAACCCTGAACGGCACCGATGGCCGCGCCGACAGCCAGGCAGATGATGGCCGCGGGCACGAAATGGAGATCGAACTGCACCATCAGGACGGCAGCGAGTGCGCCGACAAAGCCCATGACCGAGCCGACAGAGAGATCGATATGGCCGCACACGATGACCAGCAGCATGCCCACCGCCATGATGACGATATAGGAGTTCTGGAGCACCAGATTGGTGACGTTGGCAGGGCGCAAAAGGATGCCGTCGGTGGCGATCTGGAAGAACACCACGATGGCAATCAGCGCAAACAGGATGCCGTATTCACGCAGATGGGTCTTGAGATAGCCCACAAACACCGACGGGCCGCCGGTTGCGGACGAGGGTTGGGTGAGATCAGTCATTGCGGTGTTCCGTTGATGAGCAGTTGAGGGCGATCATGCGGCTTTTCCCGTCTTTAAAATCATCGACATGATCTTTTCCTGGCTGGCTTCGGCGATGGGCAATTCGCCCACGAAGCGGCCCGCGTTCATGACGTAGATGCGGTCGCAGGTGCCCAGCAGTTCGGGCATTTCCGAGGAGATCAGGACGATGGCTTTGCCCTGGCTCGCCAGGTCGTTGATGATTGAATAGATTTCGTATTTCGCGCCCACATCGATGCCGCGGGTGGGTTCGTCGAGGATCAGAACGTCGGGTCCGGCATAAAGCCATTTGGACAACACGACCTTTTGCTGGTTGCCGCCCGAGAGATTGACCGTTTTCTGGCCGATGCCCGAGCTTTTAATCGCCATGAGCTTGCGATAGCGCTCGGCGACCTCGCGCTCCTTGTGATTGTCCACCACGAGACCGTTGGCGATGCCGTTGAGATTGGCGAGGGGGACGTTGTCACGGATCGGCTGGTCGAGGACGAGGCCATAGGTCTTTCTGTCCTCGGTGGCGTAACAGATGCCGTTCGCTATGGCTTTGGGGACCGAGGAGGTATCGACGGACTGGCCGCGCAGAAACACTTCGCCGGAAATTTTGTCGCCATAGGATTTTCCGAACAGGCTCATGGCCAGTTCGGTCCGGCCGGCGCCCATCAGCCCGGCAATGCCCACCACTTCGCCGGCGCGCACCGAAAAGCTGACATCGTCGACCACCTTGCGCTCGGAATGGATGGGGTGGTGCGCGGTCCAGTTTTTGACTTCGAACAGCACCTCGCCGATCTTTGGTGCGCGGGGCGGAAAGCGGTCGGTCAGGGAGCGCCCCACCATGTCACGCACGATATCGGCTTCGGAAATCTCGGAGGTGTGGCAATCAAGGGTGGAGACCGTATGCCCGTCGCGCAGCACCGTGATACGGTCGGCGACTTGGGAAATCTCGTTGAGCTTGTGGGAGATCAGGATCGAGGATATGCCTCTTTCCTTGAGTTCGACCAGCAGCTTTAGGAGCGCCTGGCTGTCGGTCTCGTTGAGCGAGGATGTGGGCTCATCGAGGATGAGAAGTTTGACCTGTTTCGAGAGCGCCTTGGCGATTTCGACAAGCTGCTGTTTGCCCAGCCCTAGATGAGTGATCCTGGTGCGCGGCGATTCCTTAAGGGATACGCGCTTGAGCAGATCTTCGGTGCGACGGTAGGTCTCGGTCCAGTCGATCACTCCGTTTTGGGCGCGCTCATTGCCCAGAAAGATGTTTTCGGCAATCGAGAGCAGCGGGACCAGCGCCAGTTCCTGATGGATGATGACGATGCCGCATTTCTCGCTGTCGGAAATGGAATGGAAATGGCGTTCCTCGCCCTCGAAAAAGATCTGGCCCTCGTAGTCGCCGGACGGGTAGACGCCCGAGAGCACCTTCATGAGGGTGGACTTGCCCGCCCCGTTCTCGCCAACCAGAGCATGGATTTCGCCCTGCTCGACAACGAGGTTGACGTTTTCGAGCGCATTGACGCCCGGAAAGCTCTTGGTGATGCCGCGCATTTCGAGAATGGACGTCATGGCGTTCCCGCTCTCTTTTGTTAAGTGTGTGCGGCGGGGCGAAATACTGCCCCACCGCACGGCCTCTGGAGGAGGATTGGTCGATTAATTGGCGATCTGGTCTTCGGTATAATAGCCCGAACCCACAAGAACCTCTTCGAGATTGTCGGCGGTGACCAGCACCGGCTCGAGCAGGTAGGAAGGGACAACCTTGACGCCGTTTTCGTAGGTCTCGGTGTCGTTGATCTCGGGCTCGGCGCCGTTGATCAGCGCTTCGACCATGCCGACCGTCACACGCGCCAATTCGCGGGTATCCTTAAAGATTGTCGAATACTGGTCGCCGGCCATGATTGCAGCAACCGAGGGGAGCTCGGCATCCTGGCCTGAAATGATCGGCATGGGAATGTCACCCGAACCATAACCAACCCCGCGCAGCGAGGAGATGATGCCGATGGAAAGCCCGTCATAGGGCGAAAGCACGGCATCGACCTGATCGTCGGTGTAGTGGGCCGACAGAAGGTTATCCATGCGGGCCTGGGCAACCGAGCCGTCCCAGCGCAGCGTTCCGACCGTATCCATGCCCATCTGGCCCGATTTGACGACAAGCGTGCCGTCATCGATCAGCGGCTGGAGAACGCTCATGGCGCCGTCATAGAAGAAGTAGGCATTGTTGTCGTCGGGCGAACCACCGAACAATTCGATATTGTAGGGCGCTTCGCGATCGGAGGCTTCGAGCCCGTCGACCAGCGACTGGGCCTGCTGCACACCGACCTTGAAATTGTCGAAGGTGGCGTAATAGTCGACGTTTTCCGAACCGCGGATCAGCCGGTCATAGGCAATCACATGGATGCCGGAGGCGGCGGCGTTTTCAAGTGCCGTGGTCAGCGTCGTCCCGTCGATCGAGGCGATAACCAGCACATCGACGCCGCGCACGATCATGTTTTCGATCTGGGCGAGCTGGTTGGGAATATCATCTTCAGCGTATTGCAGATCGGTCTGGTAGCCGGCGGCCGCGAACAGCTCCACCATGGAATTGCCGTCCGAGATCCAGCGGGCGGAGGATTGGGTCGGCATGGAAATGCCCACCGATCCGGCGTCCTGCGCGATTGCGGGCATCGCCGCAAGGGCAGACGTCATCACCAGGGCGCCCAGCCCTGCCAAAATCGATTTCATGAGGTTTCTCCCTGTCAGTTTCGCCCCGGCGCCTCTCGCCACAGCGACCTCCCATGCCGCACGTCAAGCGCAACAATCGCCAGCACATTTGCATATAGTATGATTATTTGTAAAGCGGGTGTTTGAACCCCTCACGCGCTTTTTCAACACAGCTCCGCTGCGTGTCGCACGCCGGTGCAATGTGGGGACATGGAGCCCCACGATGCTGGAGTGGTGTGGTCAGTGGGCTGGGCCGGAAACCGGCGGCGATTTCTGCGGCTTAGCTTTGGGCCACACCCAAAGTGGTCGTGGCCCGATCGACACCGGACTGGATGGCCTGGCGCATGGCGACGCGGGCCATTTCGGGGTCCTTGGCCATGATGGCCTCGGCGATGTTGCGGTGCAGACGCACCGCCTTGTCGAACGCCGCCCCGCCTTCCATCGGCGAGGAAATGGTGAAGGACGCCATCAGCGCAATCTCGACAACATTGGAGAGCGAGACCATGAACGGATTGCCCGACGCCTGGGCCACCACACGGTGAAATCCTACGTCGTTGCGGGCGAAATCCTCGGCGCTCTGGCCCTTGGTCGCCATGCCGGCAAGCCAGGCCATCAGTTCATCGGCCTGCTCGTCGGATCGCCGCTCGGCAGCGAGCGCTGCGGCATCGGGCTCGACGGCCATGCGGATTTCGGCTAGCGAGGCAATGAAATCAAAGGAAATTCCCGATTCCAGATGCCAGAGCAGCACGTCGGAATCGAACATGTTCCAGCGCGACCGCGGCAGGACGCGCGTGCCGACCCGGGCCCGCGCTTCGACAAGACCCTTGGCCGACAGTGTCTTGAGCGCTTCGCGCAGCACCGTGCGCGACACGCCGAACTGGTCGATCAGATCGCTGTCGCCGGGCAGGATCCGGCCCTCTTCATAGGTTCCGCCCACGATGGCGGTCCCCAAGGTATACATGACATGGGCGTGGAAATTGTGGGGCTTGCGGCGCGCGGGCGCGACCGCTGGTCCGGCAGCAACCCCCGTCCCCTCCTGATCGTCCATCGTTCCCGCCATGCCGGTTCGCCCAAATCCCTGTTCTGTCGCGCCGGGCAAAACACGGCGCAAACAGAACATGACAAAGGGCGCGATGGATTGTCAAAATAAAAATATAATAAGATAATTGACGGCTTGCGGGGGAATCGGGCGGCCGTCCAGCATGATGTGCCGCCAAATCGAGGAAAGAATCAATCCATGACGCAATCGGTCTTTGAGCACACCGCGCGCGTGACATGTCCTTGAGCGCCGACTGGATCGCGGTCGACTGGGGCACATCCAACATGCGTGCCTGGGCGATGCGGGCAGACGGCACCGTTCTGGCGCGGGGCGAAAGCGCCAAGGGCATGGGCCAACTCACGCCGTCTCAATTCGAGCCGGCGCTGCTTGAAGCTGTTGAACAATGGCTCAATTCAGAACGCGTCACCCCAATCATCGCCTGCGGCATGGTGGGTGCGCGACAGGGCTGGATCGAGGCTGAATACGCAAATACCCCTACCCCGCCCATCGCCGCGCAAGCGACCCGTGCCCCGGTTGCCGACAGCCGCATCGCCGTTTTCATCCTGCCCGGCGTCAGCCAAATGGCGCCACCCGACGTGATGCGCGGCGAGGAAACCCAGATTGCAGGGTATGTCTCGGCGGTCGGGCCTTCCGGCACTATCTGTCTTCCGGGCACGCACAGCAAATGGGTCGAGATCGCCGACGGGCGCATCACCCGGTTTCGTACGGCAATGACCGGGGAAATCTTTTCCCTGCTCGCCGAGAAATCCGTTCTGCGCCATAGTGTCGGAACAAATATTTGGAGCGAGGACGGGTTTGCCGCAGGCGTTCGCGAGGCGCTGGACGATGCGGAAATCATAACGAAGCTGTTTTCGATCCGGGCCGGGAGCCTGCTCGACGGGGTATTGCCACAGGTCTCCAGATCGCGCCTGTCGGGGCTGTTGATCGGCGCTGAACTTGCCGGAGCCGGCGATTACTGGCAGGGCGGTGACATCGCCCTGATTGGCGCATCGCGATTGAGCGCGCTATACCAGACCGCACTGGGCCTGGCCGGGGTTTCCGCCCGGGTGCTGGACGCCGGGGATATGACACTGGCTGGGCTTTGCGCCGCCCGCGCAGCGCTGGAGGAGACGCAATGAGCCGCAATCTGATCGCTATCCTGCGCGGCATCAAACCCGATGAGGCGCTGAGCATAAGCCAAGCCCTGCTCGAGGCGGGGATTACCGCCATCGAAGTGCCCCTCAATTCGCCGCAACCGTTTGATTCCATCGCGGCAATGGTGCGTGAATTTGGCAGCGACGCTCTGATCGGCGCGGGGACGGTGTTGAGTGAAAAGGACGTGACCGACGTCGCACGGGCGGGCGGAAAACTGATCGTTTCGCCCAATTGCGACGCGGCGGTGATCGGGGCGACCAAGGCGGCGAGCCTTCAATCCTTCCCCGGGGTGTTCACCGCCACCGAATGTTTCGCGGCGCTCAAGGCGGGGGCGGACGGGCTCAAGATTTTTCCCGCCGCAATCATGGGACCAGCCGGAGTTTCGGCGCTGAAGGCCGTGCTGCCGTCCTCGGTTCCGGTTTATGCGGTTGGGGGTGCCGGGCCAGATAATTTCGCCCAGTGGCGAGCCGCCGGAGCCGACGGGTTCGGCATCGGCACGGCGCTTTATACGCCCGGCCTGACAGCAAAAGAGGTGGGTGAGCGAGCCCGCAAACTTGTATTGGCCTATGACGAGGTTATGGCATGAGCGACGCGCACGTTTTCGACGACCGGTCCTGTTTTCTGGGCGAAGGTCCGCTGTGGCATCCCGAGCGCCAGCAGCTTTTCTGGTTCGACATCATCGGCCGCACGCTGCTGACGCGCAAGGACGGCGAGACCGGGGCGTGGACATTTGACGACATGGTTTCGGCGGCAGGCTGGATCGACCGGGACAATCTCTTGATTGCCGGCGAAACGGCGTTGCTCAAACTCAATATCGAAACCCGGACCCGCGACGTCGTCGCCAGGCTCGACATCGGCGAGGGGCTGCGGACCAATGACGGTCGCGCCGATCCGTGGGGTGGGTTCTGGTTCTCCTCGATGGGCAAGAAGGCCGAGAACGACGCCGGAGCGATCTATCGGTATTATCACGGTGAGGTCAAAAAGCTGTTTTCTTCCATCACTATACCCAATGCCATCTGCTTTTCACCCGACCGGGCTTTCGGCCATTTCGCCGACACGGACCGAAGTATCGTCAAGCGCGTCGGGCTCGATCCGGAAAGCGGCGCGCCGGTCGGCGAACCGGAAATCTATCTGGACCTGACTGGCGAAGGACTGAACCCCGACGGGGCGGTGATCGATGCCGAGGGCAATATGTGGCTTGCTCAATGGGGTGCTGGGCGGGTTGCCGTCTATGATCCATCGGGACAGTTTCTCAAGGCCGTTTCGGTCGATGCGCCCCACACGTCATGCCCGGCCTTTGGCGGGACCCGTTTTTCAACGCTCTATTGCACCACCGCCCGTGAAGGGCTCGATGCCGAGGCGCTGGCCGACCACCCGGAATCGGGAAAAGTCTTTTTTGCCGAGGGCGTTGGGCGGGGACGGCCCGAACCTGCAGTTATCGTTTGAGCCGGCATGAAAAAAGGGGCGCCGAAGCGCCCCTTTGCATGAGAGATAAAGCCCCTTACTGGCGCTCGGCAGCCATGGCTTCCTGAGCGGCAGCATAGAGCGCTTCGCCGTCGATGCCGATGGCTTCCATATCGGCGAACCACTGCTCGATTGTGGGCTGGGCGGCTTCCTTCCAGCGGGCGGTTTCGGCTTCGTCCAGCGTCACGATGTTGTTGCCGGCGTCCTCGGCGATCTGCAGGCCGACATCGTCGCCGGCATCCATGGCGCGACCGAACATTTTCGAGGTTTCGAGGCCGGAATTGGCATCGATGACGGCCTTGAGGTCATCGGGCAGGCCTTCATAGGTGCCCCGGTTCATGACGAACCCGAAGGTCTGGGTGTAAAGACCGTTTTCGCCGGAAAAGCCGGTGTGGTTGGAGACCAGTTCGGCGACGCGGATGGAGGGTGTGACTTCCCAGGGAACCGTGGTGCCGTTGATCACGCCGCGCGACAGCGCTTCGGTGGTCTGGGGCACGGGCATGCCGACGGGCTCAGCGCCGAGCTGGGCTAGCATGTTGGAGATGATGCGCGAACCGCCACGGATCTTCATGCCCTGGATGTCCTCAAGAGCGTTGATGGGCTCCTGGGTGTGGAACAGGCCGGGACCGTGTGTGTGCAGCGCAATGACCTGGACACTTTCGAACTCGTCAGCGGAATTTTCCATGACGTAGTTGTAAAAGGCGGCCGAGGTTTCTTCGGCGCTGTTGGACATCAGGAAGGGCAACTCGAACACTTCCGATTTCGGAAAGCGGCCCGGCGTATAGCCAAGCACCGTCCAGATGACGTCGACCACGCCATCCTGAGCCTGGGCGAACAGGCTGTCTGGCGCGCCGCCGAGCTGCATGGCCGGGTAGAGTTCCACGGCGATACGGCCGTCGGACTGGTCCTGAATGGCCTCGGCCCAAGGCGCGATGGCGGTGGCAGGAATGGTGGCCTGCGCGGGCAGGAACTGGTGGACGCGCAGCGTTACCTCCTGGGCCATGGCGCCGGCGGCAAACGAGACGCTGGCAACCGCCCCGAGCAATATCGATTTCAGTTTCATTTGATCTTCTCCCTTTGTTGCACGCTTGTTCGCGTGTGAACTCCCATATGTCCCGGGCCGCTCAATAGAGCAGCCACACCAGCCCCAGCGTTATCGGTGGGAAGGCGACAAGAATGATGGTGCGAATGATGTCGCTGGCCACGAAGGGCAGCGCCCCCCGGAACGTTTCGGAAAGGCGTGTGCCCTTGGCCATCGAATTGATAATGAACAGATTCATCCCCACCGGTGGCGTTATCAGCCCGACTTCGACGACGATCAGGACCAGAATGCCGAACCAGATGGCAAATTCGTCCGGGGTCAGTCCGAAATCGAGGGCAGACATCATCGGAAAGATGATCGGCACGGTCAGAAGGATCATTGAAAGCGAGTCCATGACGCAGCCGAGCACGAGATAGAGCAGCAGGACGATAGCCATCACCACCCAGGGGTTGAAGCCCTGCTCGGTGACCCATCCTGCGGCGAACTGGGGCAATTGCGAGAGCGCCAGGAATCCGTTGAGCGAAGCGGCGCCAAGCACGATGAGAAAAATCATCGCGGTGGAGGACGCGGTTCCCAGAATGGCCTCTCTGATCCCGTTGCGCGACAGACTGCGCGAAACCAGCGCGACAAGCCCCGTGCCGGCGGCACCGACCGCGGCGGCTTCGGTGGGTGTAAAGATGCCGGTGTAGATGCCGCCGATCACCAGGACAAAGATCGCCACGACCGGCCAGATATGGGCCAGTTCGCGGAAGCGCTCGCCATAGGGCACGCGGTCGCGGACGCCGGCGGATTCAGGACTGACCCGCACATAAATGGCGATGACGAGCAGATAGCCGATGGCGGCGAGAATGCCCGGCACGAAGGCCGCCATGAACAGTTTGGCTATGTTCTGTTCTGTCAAAACGGCAAAGATGACAAGGATGACCGAGGGCGGAATCAGGATGCCAAGCGTACCGCCGGCAGCGACCGCACCGGTCGAAAGCGCGCCCGAATAGCCGTGCTTTTTCAACTCTGGCAGAGCGACATGGCCCATGGTGGCGGCGGTTGCAAGCGAAGACCCGCAGATGGCGCCGAACCCGGCGCTGGCGCCCACGGCAGCCATGGCCACACCACCCCTTCGGTGACCCAGCCAGGACGCGGCGGCATTAAACAGTGCGGCCGACATGCCCGAAAGGGTGGCGAACTGCCCCATCAGGATGAACAGCGGCACGACCGAGAGCGAATAGGACGCAAAAGTCGAATAGGTGAGGCTCTTGAACTGGGCCATGACCGGATTGAACGTGCCGGTGAGCACCCAGGAGCCGAAAATGCCGACGCCGAGCATGGCAAGCCCGATGGGCACGCGCAGGAAAATCAGAAGCAGAATTACTGGAAACGAGAGCAGTCCGATAAGTACATTGCTCACAGGTCGGCTCCCGACGACTGCAGTTCTGAACGGCCGGCCAGCGCGTTGGAGACCGAGCGGCCCAGCACGTAAAGCGCGACGGCAAAAAAGACGACCGCGCCAACCAAGCCGGCCGCATAAGTCCAGCCCAGCGGCATGCGCAGCAACAGCGTGGTCTCGTTGTAGCGGAACTTGTCGAGCATGCCGTCATAAAGCCGCCAGGCAATAAATCCGGCGGCGGCGAGCATCATGATATCGGTGATGACGAGGATCCACCGGTTGACGAGGGGGCCGAAGCGGTCGGTCACTATGGTGACAATGGCGTGTCCGCGCTCAAGGTGCGCCCATGGCAGGAAGGCGAAGACTGCAAAGCCGATACCAGCCTCTACGAGTTCATAATCACCCCTGATCGGACGCAGACCGGCCCAAAGCAGAGCGCGGCCGGTGACGCTGACGACGACCATGACAACCAGGCCGACAAGGACTATGCCTCCGGCCAGCGCCATCAGCTTGGCCAAGCCGTAAATGGTGCGCCCAAGCGGCGACTGATCCTGGAACAAACCCATCCTCCCCTGCACGCTCCGATGATACCTCTCTATCACCCGATAATGCCAAGCGCACCCTTGTCTCTCGCCGTCTGATCGAACAATGGACAATTCACACAAACGATAGGATCATCCGAACATCGATCGGCCATCCCATCGCATATTGTTTATATAACATAACTAGTTTTGGCAAGCGCCCGGTGGAGGTGCACCGCTCCGGCGTTGCGTTTTTCGCCGATCGCTTTAAATTCTAAAGCATAACAATAAGGGGAGCGTTCATGTCCGCTGGTCCGGGGTCCGTCATCGACGATGCCATGCTCGAAACCGGGTCGACCACCGACATTGTCGGATACCGGTTGCGCCGGGCGCAGTTGAGCGTCTTTCAGCGCTTCCTTTCGGCCTTCGCGGCGCTCGATCTGCGCCCGGCCGAATATTCCGCCTTGACGCTGATCGGCGACAATCCCGGCCGCAAACAGACCGAGATCGCCGAAATCCTGGGTATCAAGCGCGCCAATTTCGTGGCGCTCATCAACGGCCTGGAGGGCCGAGGGCTGACCGAGCGCCGGGCCGCGCATGGCGACCGGCGCGCCAATGCGCTGTTTCTGACCAAAGAGGGCGAGGATTTTCTAGAAACGGCGCGCGCCGTACAGGATGATTTCGAGGCCGATTGCATCGCCCGTCTGGGTGGGCCCAAGGCGCGAGACACGCTGCTCGACCTGCTGGGCCGGTTGTGCTGATCGCGCCATCGCGGGTTGCGCCAAAGAACCGATAAGAGTCAAATGGGCCAGCGAATCAACTTTCCCTGACCGCCGGATTTTCCTGTCTTCCATGTCGCTTTTTTCCAACGCTACGGCCCTTGATGCTGCGCCGGCCGGCGGACTGGATATCTTGCGATCCGTGTTCGGGCTCGATGCGTTTCGCGGCCAGCAGCAAGACGTAGTCGATCACGTCATGGGTGGCGGTGACGCTGTGGTGCTTTTCCCCACCGGGGCGGGGAAATCGCTGTGCTACCAGATTCCGGCGATCGGCCGGCCCGGGGTCGGCGTTGTCATCTCTCCTCTGATCGCCCTGATGCGCGACCAGGTCGAAGCGCTCAAGCAGGCCGGCGTGCGGGCTGCAGCGCTCAATTCCTCGCTTTCGCCCGAGGAAAACCGCAGCGTGCGCCAAGCCCTGCGCGATGGGGAACTCGATCTTCTCTATGTGGCACCGGAGCGCTTGGCGGCGGCGGGGTTTCTCGACCTTCTTGCCAGCGTCGACATCGGGCTTTTTGCCATCGACGAAGCCCATTGCGTGAGCCAGTGGGGTCATGATTTCCGGCCCGAATATCGCGAACTGGCCAAATTGCGCGAATTGTTTCCGCACGTCCCGCGCGTTGCGCTGACGGCGACGGCCGACCCCACAACCCGCGCCGATCTGATCGAGCGGCTGGGGCTGGAGGATGCGCAGCTTTTCATCTCGAGTTTCGATCGGCCCAATATCGGCTATTCGATTGTCGAGCGCGCCAATGCGCGAGCGCAATTGCTCGATTTTCTGGCCCGCCACAAGGGCGAAAGCGGCATCGTTTATTGCCTGTCGCGCGCCAAGGTGGAGGCGATTGCCGAGTTCCTGACCGAAAAGGGTATCCCCGCCCTGCCGTATCACGCCGGGCTCGATGCTGGTGTGCGGGCGCGCAATCAGGATGCGTTCCTAAAGGAAGACGCCGTGTGTCTGGTGGCAACCGTTGCGTTCGGGATGGGGATCGACAAGCCAGATGTTCGCTATGTGGCGCATATGGATTTGCCCTCCTCGATAGAGGCTTACTATCAGGAAACGGGCCGGGCCGGACGCGACGGCCAGCCCTCGGAAGCCTGGATGTGTTATGGGCTGTCCGATGTGAGCCAGAGGCGGCGGATGATCGCCGAAGGCAACGCGCCCGACGAGATCAAGCGGCTGGAAAACACCAAGCTGAGCGCCCTGCTCGGAGTGTGCGAGACGGCGGGCTGCCGTCGACAAGCGGTTCTTGCTCATTTCGGCGAGCAGCATCAGGGCAATTGCGGGAATTGCGACACCTGCATCAACCCGGTCGATACCTGGGACGGCACGGAGGCGGCGAACAAGGTCATGTCGTCGATCTATCGCACGGGCCAGAGGTTCGGCGCGGCGCATGTGATCGATGTCGTGATGGGCAAGGCCACCGAAAAGGTGGAAAAATTCAGGCACCAGCATTTGCCGGTTTTCGGGGTCGGGCATGATATTTCGGTCAAGACCTGGCGGTCGGTTGTGCGGCAGTTGACGGCCATGGGGCTGGTCCATGTGAACCACGAAGCCCATGGCGCCCTCTATCTCGATGAAGGCGCGCGGGCCGTGTTTCGGGGCGAACGGACGGTGACGCTGCGGCGCGATCCCGAGCGCAAGAAATCGGACACCAATCGGGCCCTGGCGGGCGGCGAAGCGCTTTCTGGCAAAGCCGAGGCCGTATTCGAGCGGTTGCGGCGCAAGCGGCGTGAAATCGCTTCGGCGCAGGGTGTGCCGCCCTATGTGGTGTTTCAGGATACGACATTGCGGGCCATGGCGCAGAGGCTGCCGGCGACGCTCGATGATCTGCGCGCCCTGCCGGGGGTGGGCGATGCCAAGCTCGAGCGGTACGGCACGGCATTCCTCACGGCGATTGCCAGCGCAGACTAGATTTTCCGGTGCGCCGGCTCGAATATGGTTCGAGCGCTGAGCCCTATTTGGATGGATATCCATCATGAGTGAAATCGACAGGATCGATCGCAGAATTCTCATCGAGCTCCAGAACGATGGGCGGATCACCAATTCCGAACTGGCGCAGCGCGTGGGGCTGGCTCCCACATCGATGAGCGACAGGGTGCGGCGTCTGCAGAACCATGGCTACATCAAGGGCTTCCGCGCCATTCTCGACGCCGACCAGATGGGGCTGGGCCTTCTGGTTCTGGTGGAAGTGTCACTCGACAAGACCACTCCCGATATTTTCGAAAAGTTCGCGGCGGCAGTGCGCAAGCAACCGGAAATCCTCGAATGCCATATGGTGGCCGGAGGGTTCGACTATCTGGTCAAGGCGCGGCTGCCCGACATGGGACGCTACAGAGCCTTTCTTGGGGAGGTTCTGCTCTCGCTGCCCGGCGTGCGCGAGACCCGCTCCTATCCAGTGATCGAAGAGGTCAAGGACGACGGCGTTCTGCCGCTCTGAAGACCTCATTCTGGCAATTCGGCTTCCGGCTCATGTTCGCCGGCGTGCACGATCATGTCGGAAATGACATGGCGGATGTGGTGGTCGTCCGCTTCATAGTGAACGTGCTTGGCGTGTCGCGTGCCGCGGACCAGCCGCGCGGCGCGCAGCAGGCGTAGATGATGGCTGACGAGGGACTGGGACGCATCGATCTTGCGGGCGATATCGCCCACCGCCATGGGCTGATCGAGGCAGGCGAGCAGGATCTTGAGACGGGTGGGATCGCCGAGCAGCTTGAAGGTCTCGGCAACGACGAGGATTTCGGTTTCCGTTGGGCTGCGGCTGTCTCTCAAAAGGGGGCCTCGTGCGGGCGGTATGAACTATGGGATCGTCATCCTACCCGGATTCTGCCGCGCATGCACAATGGGTTCGTTCTCGCGGATGGTCAGGGCGTCTCGGTCTCGACCGCATCGATCGCCTGATCGATCATGGTACGCAGCATCTGATCCTGCGTGCGCATGAGGACCGCAACAGCGCGGGTGTCGCGCTCAAGGGGCGCAACCGTGCCCTGATGGGAATAGAAATCGCCCGACTGCAGGGCGGGCCGGTCGAGATGGGGTTGCCAGACGATGGCTGCATCGAGTTCGCCGGCCTCCATCAAGGACATCATGAGCTCGGGGCGGTCGTAGGGCAGCCGGCGGACCCCATCGAAAGTTCCGGCCGCGATGGCGAGCATGATATCGGCGTCGATCGGCGAATAAAGGGGCACGCCCAGACGCGTTCCGGGCGCCAGATCGGTCAGATCTTCGATCTCATCGTCGCGCGTCAAGAGGACATAGGGCGCTTCGAAATAGGGCCGCGACAAGGTCATCCAATCGGGCGCGATTTCGCCGGGGACGATCTGGACGCCCATGACGCCGACGCATTTTTCCGCGAGGTGGACAAGAATTGAGGGCCAGAGGCCCTCATTGTCGAGGAGCTCGATATTGACGTCCATTTCGACGATCTCGGGCTCGAGCAGCAGGACATGGGCCAACTCGATGGCAACCTCGCGGTCCCGGACGAGCGTGGGGCTGTTGGGAATGACACAGAGCGGCAGCCGGTTTTCAAAGTCGGGGCGGGTGCGGTTATAGGATTCCACGGGCACGAAAGGTTGGGCCAGCGCCGACGATGCAGCCGGAAGCGCGACAACCAGCAGGCTCGCACAGCAGATAATCTGTTTTAGCACGCCAAGACCCATGCGACCCTCAAATCAATTTCCCGGTTTCGCTCTTAAACAGGAAATGGGCCGGCGTGTGCCGACCCATCAATTTGCTGCCTTCTGACCGTCAGCCCCGATCGGGCAGCGCGAAGACGAGGACGGCGTTGCCAGAGCTCGGGCGCTTGATTTCAGGCGTCAGCTGGCTCGGGACGCTCGACGACCAGGAATACCCCCCGACGCCGACCGGAACCGCAACATATTGCTTTCCATCGACGGCATAGGCGATGGGATAACCTTGGGCAGCCTGCGGCAGGCGGGTTTCCCAAAGCACTTCGCCGGTTTCTTCGTCCCATGCGTACATGTGACGATCCCAATCGCCGCCGAACACCAGGCCACCCGCGGTGGTGAGCATGGCCGTATTAGCCGGAGAGCGCGAGGGGTTCTCCCAGAGCACTTCGCCGGTATCGATGTTCATGGCAACGAAGCGGCCGATATTGTCCGGGCTGTCGGGATGGATGGCACGGGTGCTGCCGACCTGGCCGTTGCCGCCGCCGCCCTCGACCATCTCGACTTCGCCATAGGTCATGGCCGTGTCGCAGTTGATGCTCATGGGGATATAGACGGCGCGAGTCTGCGGGCTGTAGGCAAGCGAACGCCAGCTGCGGAACCCGGTCGTGCTCGGGCACATGGTGATGGGCTCACCCAGTTCGGCAATCTTGCCTTCACGATAGTTGGCAAAAGTGCCTTCATCGGTGATGTCGATCTGGTCCTGCCAGCCGAGGTCGAAGGCGGGATAGGGCTCACCCGTCTCGCGGTTGCCGCGCCAGAGAATGGCCAGCTTGCCCATGTTGACGTAGGAGGGCTTCCCGTCGATATCGACAAGGATGTGCTCGAAAGCTTCGTCCATGTCGTTTGTTTCGCCCGGAATGTACTGGCGGAACCATTCGATTTCGCCTGTATCGGGGTCGAGCGCCAGGGTGGAGCTGGTATAGAGGGAGGCATCGTCCTGGCCGCGGCTGACGCGGGCCCAGGGCTTGGCCTGGGAGGAGCCGATATAGACCAGATCGGCTTCGGGATCGTAGGACGCCGAGGTCCAGATATCACCACCGCCGCGCAGGACGTAAGGCATGCCGCCCCAGCTGTCTTCACCTTCGGGGGCATCGGAAACGGTGATGGTGCGCCAGACTTCGTCACCGGTTTCGGTATCGAACGCGGCAACACCGCACTTGTCCTCAACAAAACCAAAGCAACCCATATAGCCGACGATGACCTTGCCGTCGGCGATTACGGGAGCGGCGGTCACGGTCTTGCCCTCTCCGGCGACGTCCGTTTCCCAGACAACCTGCCCCGAGACCGCGTCAAGCGCGACAAGTCCCGCGTCGGGCGTGGCAAAAAAGACCTTGTCGCCGTAGATGGCCAAACCACGGCTCATCATGCCCGGGCGGAACCCTTCGGGCATTTCGCGCCGATACTCCCACAAAAGATCGCCGGTCACCGCATCGAGTGCCTGGGCGATACCATCGGGATTGGCGAGGTACATGACGCCATCATAGACGATGGGCGCCGTTTCCTGCCAGCCTGGTTCCATGGACCAGCCCCAGGCAAGGGTCAGATCGCTTACGTTTTCGCGGTCGATCTCATCGAGCGGGGAATAGCCCCAGCTGTCGAGGGCGCGCCGCCAGAGCAGCCAGTCGCCATCGGCGGGGGCGCTCAGCATTGCATCGGTGACCGGGGTGAACGCATCGTCCTGGGCCCATGCAGGGACCGAGACGCCAAGGGCAGCGATCAACGCTGCCGCGCTGACAATAGATTTGAGTTTCATTGTATCTCCTCCAGAAATTTCCAGAATTGGTATCGGGCCCCGCGCTCGGGTCCCGCAGGTATCAGGGAGCGGTGATGGTGATGGCCTGAAGGGCCTCGGGATCGACCGGCAGTTCACCATCTTGTGTCGCCGGGACGCCGTTGGCGGACAGAATGTAGGCGACGATATCGACATAGGTCTGGTCCGAGAGCGACCCGCCCATGCCGGCGGGCATGGTTGTCGAAATGACGTTGTATTTGGCGCCGACCGTCTGCCCGACCCAGCCATATTTAAACACGGACCCTGTAAGATCGGGTGCCGTCGAAAGGACCGAATGGAGGTCCTCGCCATGGCAACTCGAACAGTTTGCCATGTACTCCTCCTGACCGCGCTCGACCTGCTCGGCGCCGATGGAGCCGCCCTCAAGCGCATGGTCCTGCGCGATCGCCGGCAGCCCGGTGAAGGCCGCCAATGCGAGCGCGCACCCAAGGACCTGGATGTGCGGGTGCCTGAAGAGAGTTTGCACGGGAGAACTCCATTGATGCAGAGAGGGAAAGCGAGACGCGGATGCCCTGCCGGAGCGCCAAAAGGCGCATCCGGCAGGCACACCCGGGAGGATCAGTCCTGACAGAAGGGCTCCTTGCCCATCACGCTGTCGATGCCGCCAAGCACGTGCTGGCGCCAGTTCTCGTCCTCGAGAATTTCGAAGCTGTGGCCGAGTGTGGTGAGCCACGCCCGGCCGCCATCGTAGTAGTGACACCAGGACACGGGGTTGGTTTCGCCCATGCCGGGATTGCCGTAATAGCCGGCCAGTCCCTGCTCGCGCGTCGCATTGTCGACGCTGAGCAGAATGCGGACATCGCTGAGCCAACGCGGATCGGGGTTGAGGTTGTAGAACTCTTCATCGCTGAATTGAGTGCCCTCGGCCAGATGCGCGACCGAGACGTCGTTCTCGCTCTCGACGATGACGGTGCCTGCCTGACGCGGGCCGTGGTCATAGAGCTGGGCGCCAAGAAGACCTTCGAACCATGTCGAGTTGAAATTGGTGCCGAATGCGTTGTGGATACCCACAAAGCCGCCACCGCCCTCGACATAGATGCGCAGAGCCATCATGCCCAGGCTGGTCACGGCATCGCGGCCGGTGTTGAAGAATACGATGGCATCATAGGGGCGAAGACCGAATCCGCTTTCGAGATCGGCGGGGTCCTGGCTGGTGGTGACCTCGTAGCCCTGTCCCTCGAGCAGTTCAGTGAGCGCCTCGACGCCCGCATCGCGATTGTCATGCGGGTTCACGCCCGTAGCGACGTGAGAGAAGATAAAGACCTTCCAGGGCTCTTCGTCACCCGAAGTACGGTCATACCAGGCGTTGTAGCAGCTATCGTCGATGCTGCCGCAAAAGCCGTATTTCTCGAACGTCGTGTACTGCTCGGGCTGTTGCGCCAGAACGGGCATGGCGGTCAGGGCGGTCAACACCGTGGCGGCGCCGGCAAGGCGCGCGATTAGCTTGGTCATCTAAGTCTCCTCCAAAAATCTCGGTCGGGCTGCAGCGCCGCTGAGCGGTGATGGCCAGCGGCTGCGCCGGTTGGACAATCTGATCTCCAGCCCCCGCGATTGATGGCACGATAAAATCCGTCATGCAAGATTTAATATGAGACTTTGTGTTTCATATGTTGATTTTGCTTTTCGTCGTCAAAACGACAAACGTCAACACCCGGACGTCCAGAATACGACCGGCTGGAGCCTGATTTGCGCTGTCGGTTGCCGGGCTCGGGCGCGCTGTCGATGGAGCCGCCGGCAGGCTCCTAGAGCCGTTCAGGGTTTGATTGACTCAAATCCTTGGCTCTAAGTCCTTGTTTTTTCGCGTGTCCGAGCCGCAAAAATCGTTTCACTTTTGCTGGACACGCTCTAGGTCTGGACTATGCGGCCCGCCGCGAATTCGGCGGCGATGCGTTCAGCCAGCTCGGTCTCGGTATCCTCACGGGCACCGCTCAGCCCCATAGCGCCGAAGAAGACGCCGTCACGCTCAAGCAGAACGCCGCCACCGAGCGGTGTCACATGGGGAAGATGAGCCAGGGGCATGCCCTCCTTGACCCGCCGCGAAAAGTCTGAGGTCGGCCTGCGAAACAGGGCAGCGCTACGGGCCTTGGCCAGGGCGGCATCGACCGCTGCGGGAAACGCGCCATCCATGCGCATTTGAACGTTGGACCAGCCGCCATCATCAACTATGGCGATGGCCAGCTCGAACCCTTTCTCGCGCGCACCGGCCATTGCCGCTTTGGCGATGGCCTCAGCTTGAGCACATGTGAGCGCACGCCGTTCCATGGTCAGTTCAGAAGGTCCTTGCGGGCACACATGGCCTGAACGGCCATGCCATAGCCATCCGCTCCCATTCCCGCCATGACCGCGGTTGCGACCTTGGACACATAGGAATGGTGATAGATGGCCTCACGCCGGTGCACATTTGTGATGTGGAACTCAAAGATCGGGCCTGGGAACATCTTGAGCGCGTCGAGCAGGGCAAGCGAGGTGAAGGTGAAGGCCGCCGGATTGATGATGATGCCGGCCGCGGTGTCGATCGCTTCGTGCACCCAATCGATCAGGCGTTCTTCGGAATTGGTCTGCCGGAACTCGATCGGACGTGTTCCCGCGCTTGCCCGGCACAGGTCTTCGACCTGGGCCAGCGTGGTTGCGCCATACAGCTCGGGTTCACGAAGACCAAGCCGGTTGAGATTGGGGCCGTTGAGCACGAAAATGGGTTTGGTCATTACGCGAACTTTCGAAAACTAACCCTGATAGCCGAACATACGCGGCAGCCACAGCACGGTATCGGGAACGAAGGTGAAAAGAAGCAACGCCGCCAGAAGGGCGCCCAGGAAAGGAAGCGTATCGCCCACGATGTGGCGCAGCTTGGCCCGTGAGATCGACTGCATGACAAAGAGCAGCATGCCGTAAGGCGGGGTAATCAGCCCGATCATCACGTTGATGACGACGACCACGCCGAAATGGACAAGATCGATGCCCAACGCCGCTGCCGAGGGCACGAGCACCGGCACGATGATCAGGATGATCGCCGTCCCCTCCAGCATGCACCCCAAAAGCAAAAGCACGACATTGACGAAGATCAGGAAGGTGATCGGATCGAGATTCCAAGCGGTCAGTATGGAGCTGAGGGTGGCGGGAATGTTTTCGACGGTGACGACGTAATTGAGAACCAGTGCCCCGGCGATCAGCATGCCGATTGAGACCGTCGTCTTCGAAGAGGTTACCAGCGACCGGTAGAAACTCCTGAGGCTGATCGAGCGATAAAGAACAATCGAGATGATGAGTGCGTAAGCGGCGGCGACCGCTGCGGCTTCGGTGGGCGTTGTGATGCCACTGTAAATGCAGAACAGCAGAACGACGGGCATCATCAGCGCGGGAAGCGAGGTCCAGGTTATGCGCGGCAACTCGCGCAGCGGCACCGGGTCTTCCACCGGGAAGTTGTTGGTGCGGGCCTTGAAATAGACAATGATTGCCAGCGAAATGCCCATGATGGCGCCGGGGACGATGCCGCCCAAAAACAGGTATCCGATCGAGGCGTCGGAAACGAGGGCGTAAAGCACCATGGGGATCGAGGGCGGAATGATCGGCCCGATCACCGCGGACGATGCGGTGAGCGCCGCGGCAAAGGAAGCGGGGTATTTGCCGTCGCGGGTCATGAGCGAATAGATCATCTTGCCGGTGCCGGCAGCGTCGGCAATGGCGGATCCGGACATGCCGGCAAACACCATCGATTGGAGCACGTTGACCTGGGCCAACCCGCCCCGGAAACGGCCGACGACCGCGTTGCACCATGCCAGCAGCCTGTCGGAGAGCGAGCCGGTGTTCATGAACTCGGCAGCGAGGATGAAGAGCGGAACGGCCAGGATGATGTAGTTGGAATACATGCGGTTGAGGAACTGCTCGGCCGCGATGCCCATGTCGAGGCCCGACATGAACAGATAGAGAATGGACCCGGCGATCATGGAAAGGCCGATCGGCAGGCCGAGCACGGCAAGCACCAAAATCGAGACGATGCAGAGAAAGAAGGGATCGAGAAAAATCATTTGGCCGGGCCTTCCAACTCGTCATCGGCATCCTTGCCCCACACCGCAACGCCCGCCCGCCAGATGTAGCGGGCCATGGTCACCACGGTGAAAACAATGAAGATCGAATAGACGTAGTCGTAACGGAATTTGAGATAGGCGGTCTTTTCCACCTTCATGAACAGCACGTAATCGACGATGGCGGGCAGGGCCAGCCCGAACAGGGCGACGAGCGCAATGGCCGTGATCACGGTCATTATCCTGCGAGACCGCGAACTTACCGAGCTGTAGATGATGTCGAGCCGCACATCGTCGCGCGAGCGCAAGACGAAAGTTGTCCCGAAAAGGACGATCCAGACCCACAAGATTGCGCTGAGTTCATAGGCCCAGCCACTCTGCATGCGCAGGCCGTAGCGGAACACGATCTGTAGAATG
Organism: uncultured Pelagibacterium sp.; assembly: GCF_963972885.1. NCBI lineage: Bacteria > Pseudomonadati > Pseudomonadota > Alphaproteobacteria > Hyphomicrobiales > Devosiaceae > Pelagibacterium > uncultured Pelagibacterium sp. The sequence goes on from NZ_CAXAXY010000001.1 coordinate 41,721, forward strand.
AACAACGCAAACATGGCGCCGAGCATCAAGGCCAGGATGTTCTCGGCCCGCGCGACAAGCCAGCGCCCAACACGCAATAGTCCGGACATGAAAATCTCCTCTTCCCTAAACACTCCGGGCAAAACCCGGGGCAGGCGTCAGGGAAATACAGAAAGGGCGCCGCGGCAATAAGCACGGCGCCCGATATGTGCCCTAAAGGGCGTTGATGGCTTCAAGCGCGCCTTCGGGCCAGCTGTCCGAAATCTCGGAGTTCAGGTACTGCTCCTGCGCATAGGCGCGGAAGGCGTCCTGATCGGGCTCGTAGATGTTGAGACCGGCAGCTTCGAACTCGCCGATCAACTGCTCTTCCATGGCGATGTGTTCGGCCTGGCTCCAGTTGATGGCCTCGCTGGCGGCGGCCTGGAAGGCTTCCTGGTCTTCTGCCGACATGGCGTTCCATGCGTCGGACGAGATCACCAGAAGATCATATCCGATCAGGTGCGACGTCAGAACGATCTGGTCCATCACCTCGTAGAACTTCATGTTCTGAACGTTGGGAAGCGGGTTGTCCTGGCCGTCGATGGCGCCGGTCTGAAGGCCGGTATAGACCTCGGCATAATCCATCGGTGTGGGGTTAGCGCCAATGGAGCTACCCAGGAACTGCCAGGCATCACCGCCCGGCATGCGCAGGCGCACGCCTTCCATATCAGCCGGGGTCTGGATTTCCTTATCGATGCGCAGACCAACCTGGCGGGCGCCAAAATAGGTGGGGCCCAGAATGTGAATGCCGAGCTGATCTTCGGCCATCTGCTTGAATTCTTCGCCCACTTCGCTCTCAAAGAACGTACGCAGGTGCTCGGCATCACGGAACAGATAGGCCGAGGTCAAAAGCGACCATTCGGGAATCTGGTTGGAGATATCCTGAGGGGCGATATTGCCCATCTCGAGGTTTCCACGCTGCAGTGCGACGAGCTCGGTGCCCTGACGGAACAGGGTTCCGCCGTAATAGGGCTCGATGGTGGCGATGTCGCGCACTGCATCGGCGAACTGGCCCATCATGGCGGCGCGGATGTCCTGATCGGAAAACACAGCCGAAAAGCGGAGCGTGGGCGCGTCCTGCGCCATGACCGGCATCGATACTGCAGCCGCAACTGCAACCGAGCCGAGCATGAGAGCCCGGCGGGTGAGATTCAAAAGCATAATTATCTTCCTCCTTGTTGCATCCGGCGACGATTGGCGCAGCGTCACGACGCGCGACATCTCTCCTCTCTCGCCGATCTCAAATGTACGAACTAGTTCGTTTATGTCAAGCAGCTTTCCACCTGCTGTCAATGCATCTACCTTTACCAATAACGTCTGTCAATTTTGAAAATCTCATATGAAACAATTTTACACCGTGATAACGTGAAGGTGACAAGTGCGCAGAGACGTGGCAGGAACAGGCGACGGGGAAGAAAACGATCATGGCAAACGCAAAACCGCTGCACGACACAATGGACGAAATCTCCGACACCGTAGGCGAGCAGGCTTTCCGAAAGATTCGCGGCGACATCGTATCGGGCGATCTCAGGCCGGGGCAAAAGCTCAAGCTCGAACAGCTCAAGAGCAAATATGGCGTCAGCGTTTCCACGCTTCGCGAAATCCTCAACCGGCTCACGACCGAGGATCTGGTGGTGGCGGAGGGACAGCGCGGGTTCGAAGTCAGCCCCGCCTCGGTGGACAATCTGCGTGAAGTGGGCGACCTGCGGCTGGTTCTCGAAAACCACGCGCTCGCGCTTTCCTTTGCGGCGGGCGACCTCGACTGGGAAGCGGATGTGGTTGCGGCCCATCACAAGCTGTCATCGATCGAACGGGCGCTGCTGGGAGGCGATGCGAATCGGACATTTGAGTGGATCAAATACGATTTTGCGTTTCACCATGCGCTGATTTCGGCCTGCGGATCAAAGTCGCTGCTGGCGATCCATCAGTCGATTTTCGACCGATTCATGCGCTACCACCTTCTGGCTGCGAGCTTTCGCGGCGACGGCGTTTCCGAGGACCACAAGGAGTTGTTCCGGTTGGCGCTTGAACGGGATGTTGCCGGAGCCCAGGCCAAGCTGGCCCAGCACATTCATTCGGGCATCGACCATATCCTGAGCACCGGCCGGCTCTAGCGTCGGACGATCAGGCCGCCGCTTCAAAGCTGCGGGTCATTTCCTCACGCGATGGCACGCGACCGGTGAACAGCTCAAATGCCTTGACTGCCTGAAATATGGCCATGCCGGTGCCCGGGAGCGTGGCGCATCCCGCCGCAGCCGCACGCTTTACCAGCGCGGTTTCGCGCGGGAAATAGACGATATCGGCAACCCATTGGCCAGCGCTCAAAAGCTCGGCATCGACCGGCAGGCCGGGATATTTGTCCATTCCGACCGGGGTGGCATTGACGATGCCATCGAAACTGGAAACCGACGAGATGTCGGTGGTTGCAGTCACTTGATAGGCCATCTCGCGCATGCGCGCCGCAAGGCCCTGGCTGCGGGCGGCGTCCATGTCGAAGACGACCAACTCCTCTACCCCGACCTCGATCAGGGCGCGGGCAACGGCGGCTCCGGCACCCCCTGCCCCGATCTGGAGCACGCGCTTGCGCTGCGCGTTGGGCAGGCCGAGCCGAAAACTTTCGGCAAATCCCCAACAATCGGTGTTGTGGCCGATCCGCTGTCCGGCATCGAATATCACGGTGTTGACCGCCCCGATCTCCTTTGCATCGGGCGCGAGACCATTGAGGTGCTCAATCACGGCCTGCTTGAACGGATGGGTAACATTGACACCGCGGAACCCGACCTTTTCGAGCAGATCGACAACGTCACCCAAATGCTCGTTGCCCAGGGCGAGCGCGTCAAAATCGATCAGGTGGTAATGATAGTCGAGCCCCTGGCGCTCGCCTTCCTGCCTGTGCATGGTGGGAGAGAGCGATGCGCCGATTCCACGGCCAAGCAATCCGATATGAATGGCCCCCTTGGCGCCGATATCGAGCAATTCCGCAAGATTGCCGCCCAGATTCGCCATGCCTGAAGATCCCGCTTGTGCTGACAGTGCAGTCAAATCCATTCCCCTTCGGGCCATTGCCTTGCCCTTGTGTTTTTTGACCGTCTCGACCTAAATGCAGGCGCGACAGTAGGTGAATGATGTACGAACTAGTTAGTTTAGTCAATCCACGATGCATGGTGACAGGGGCGGGATATTGAGCACTACCGAGGATACGAAACGGCCCGGCCGACGTCAGCAGGACCCCGAGGGCACCCGGCGCAACATCATAGAGGTCGCCTCGAACGAATTTGCTCTCAATGGGTTGGCCGGGGCACGTATTGACGAGATTGCCGAAAAGACCCGCGCCAGCAAGCGCATGATCTATTATTATTTCGGCGACAAGGAGGGCCTTTACGTCAGCGCTCTCGAAAACGCCTATCGCGTGGTGCGCGAAGGGGAAGCCGAGCTTGATATCGAAAGCCTGCCGCCGCTCGAGGGATTGCGCCGTCTCGTGGGCTTTACATTCGATCATCATTCCGAGCATGAGGATTTCATCCGCATGGTGATGATCGAAAACATTCATTCGGGGCGTTATATGGAACGCTCACCGGCGCTGCGCGCCGTCAACGAGGCCGCTATCGCGCGGATCGGATCGATCTACACCAAGGGCGTCGCGGAGGGCGTCTTCCGGGACGGGCTGGACCCTCTGGAAATCCACTGGCAGATCAGCGCGCTGTGCTTTTTCAACGTATCGAACCGGGCGACCTTTTCCCACCTGTTCGGCCGCGACATGGGTTCGGCGCAAAATCAGGCAACGCTGCGACAGAACGCCATCGACATGGTTTTTCGGTATCTGGCCAAGCCCGAATATATCTAGGGATCGATCGGGCGGGAGCCCTCGGAACTCAGGCTCGCGCACCACATTGACCGGCAGGGCAAGCGGTCTGTACAATGTACGAAACAGTTCGTATGTTTTGGAGCCATCATGAAGACCTCAATCGCGACGGTATCGATCAGCGGCGATCTGCGCGAAAAGCTTGCCGCGATTGCCGGGGCCGGGTTTGACGGGATCGAGATTTTCGAAAACGACTTTCTGGCGTTTGACGGTGGCCCGCGCGAAGTTGGGCGCATGGTGCGCGATCATGGGCTCGAAATATCGCTGTTCCAGCCGTTCCGCGATTTCGAGGGCCTGCCCGAGCCCGAACGCAGCCGGGCGTTCGATCGGGCTGAACGCAAGTTCGATGTGATGGAAGAGCTGGGCACGGATCTGGTGCTGATCTGCTCGAACGTCTCGCCTGCTGCGCTGGGCGGCATCGATCGCGCCGCGGCCGATCTGCGCGAATTGGGCGAGCGTGCGAAAAGACGCGGCTTGCGGATTGGCTATGAGGCGCTGGCCTGGGGGCGGCATGTCAACGACCACCGCGATGCCTGGGAGATCGTACGGCGTGCCGATCACGCCAATGTCGGCCTGATTGTCGACAGCTTTCACACCATTGCGCGCAAGATCGACCCGCAAACCATACGCTCGATACCGGGCGACAAGATATTCTTCGTGCAACTGGCCGATGCGCCATTGATCGATATGGACCTGCTCTATTGGAGCCGGCATTTCCGCACCATGCCCGGACAGGGCGATCTCGATGTCACCGGCTTTGCCGCAGCCGTCGCGGCCAGCGGCTATGACGGGATGTGGTCGCTGGAGATTTTCAACGACCAGTTCCGTGGCGGCACGCCCGGCACCATCGCGGCTGACGGGCATCGCTCGCTGATCGCGCTGATGGATGCAGTGCGGCGTACCGAGCCGGCCGTCAAGACCGATCTGGCACCCATGCCCGCACCGATTGCCGTCGAGGGGGTCGAATTCATCGAATTTGCCGCCAACGAGACCGAGGCGGAAGATCTGAAGACGATGCTGGCGTCGATGGGGTTTGCCCATGCGGGGCGCCACATCGCCAAGCATGTCGATCTATACCGCAATGGCGGGGTCAATATCGTCATCAACACCGAGCGCGAGGGCTTTGCCCATTCCGCCTTTCTGATGCACGGCACCTGCGTGTGCGATATCGGACTCAAGGTCGAGGATGCGCAGGCGACGGTGGCGCGCGCCAGAGCGCTTGGGGCCGAACCGTTCGAGCAGCCGGTTGGGCCGGGCGAGCTCAAGATTCCGGCCATTCGCGGTGTGGGCGGCGGGCTGATGCATTTCGTGGACGACAAGACCGAACTGGCCAAGGTCTGGGAGACAGAATTCACTCCGGTGACCGACCAGGGCACACCCGATATGGGCGTTACCCATGTCGACCATGTCGGCCAGACCATGAATTACGAGGAACTTCTGACCTGGCTGTTGTTCTACACGACCCTGTTTGACACGCGCAAAACCCCAATGCTCGACGTGGTCGATCCGGCGGGGCTGGTGCGGTCGCAGGTGATTGAGAACGAGAAAGGCACCATAAGGTTTACCCTGAACGGCGCCGATCAGCGCTCGACGCTGGCGGGACATTTCATTTCGGAAAGTTTCGGATCGTCGGTCCAGCACATCGCCTTTGCGTCGTCCGACATTTTCAGGACCGCCGAGGCGCTCAGGGCCACCGGGTTCAAGTTCCTTGAGATTTCTGCCAACTATTTTGCCGATCTGCAGGCCCGGTTCGGGCTGGCGGATGAATTCGTCGCTCGACTCAAGGCCGGCAACATCCTTTACGACCGCGACGGAGACGGGGAGTATTTCCAGCTCTACTCCTCGCTATACGGCGATGGTTTCTTCTTTGAAATCGTCGAGCGCCGCGGCGGATACAACGGCTATGGCGCGCCCAATGCCCAGTTCAGAATCGCCGCCCAGAAGCGGAGCCTGAGGGACAGAAAAATTCCCGCACGCTAGATCGGCCCGCCTCCCTTCCATCGCAATAAACACTTTGTCTGCTCGGCCCTGGCAGCCGGAGGAGGCCGGTGTTCCTCGGCCCGAGCCAGGGACAACGCGCGCCAACGTCAATAAGGTAACTCACTTGTGTTATTGTTTTTCACGGCGCATACTCGTGGTCGAATTGGACGGAAAGATCCGATGCCAGGCGCCGCTGAACGGGCCATAGGAGTGTAATTTCAAAGGTAGGACAAACCCGATGACCAAGATCACACGACGCATGTTCATGGCGTCCTTGCCGGTGATGTATGCAGCCTCGCACATCCCCGCCTGGGCGGCTCCGCTCAGCGATCTCGACCTGATCGCCCAGCAAAAACTCGAGCCGGCCATCGTTACCCTCTATCGCCGTCTCGAGCGCCTGACTTCCACCGCCACAATCATGACCACAGGGGCGCACCCCGATGACGAACCGTCGGCGATGCTGGCGGCGTTGCGCCATGTCTATGGCATCCATCCGGTAGTCTATGCCATCACGCGCGGCGAAGGCGGTCAGAACTCGATCGGGCCGGAACTGGGCTCGGTGCTGGGCGTGCTGCGCACCCGCGAAATGGAAGAAGCCTCGCGCTCGCTCGATGCCTCGCTGGCATTCGGCAGTTTCGGTCACACCGATTCCGTTCACGATTTCGGCTTTTCCAAAGACCCCAACGAGACCATCGACCAGTGGGGCCGCGACAAGATCGTCGAGCGCATGACGGCGGCGTTCCGCAAGTACAAGCCCGACATCATCATGAACTGCTTCCTCGATGTTCCTGGCCAGCATGGCCACCACAGGGCGGCCAACGTCGCGACATTCATTGCCGCCGAGCTCTCGGGCAACCCGCAGGAATTCCCCGACCAGATCGCCGGCGGCCTCGACACCTGGGAAGTGCCGAAAATCTATCAGCCAGCCTATGGCGGCGGCGGCGGGGTCTATGACGACGAGGTGCCGCCTCCTCCCGTGACGCTGGTGGTGACTGCACCCGAACGCGACAAGATTTCCGGTGCGACTTTCCCCCAGATGGGCGAATGGTCCCGCTCCTGCCACCGCACACAGGGCATGGGCCGCTGGCGGCCCGAGCCGACGACCGAATGGGAGCTCAATCTCTCCCGCGTTACCGGTGGCGGCGAAGGCGCCCAGGAAAGCGACATCCGCGAGGGGCTCATCGCCACAGTCGGGGATATCGCCGAACTCGACGGCATGCCGTCCGACACCGCAGATGCACTACGCGAGGCCCAGGGGCTGATCGAGGAAGCCATTGCCGATTATGGCGACCCGGTCGTCGTGCTGGCGAAAGTGGGCCGGGTTGGTGAAATCATCGACATGGCTCGCGAGAGCCTGCCCGAAGCGCTGCATGCAAATGTCGCACACCGGCTGGATCGCAAGGTCAAGGAGATCGACCTCGCCCTTGCCGCTGCGGCCGGTGTTCAGATCCGGTCCTATACCGAGGGCGGCGATGTGACGCCGGGCGACGAAGTGGTCATCAAGACTATCGTCGATGGTCCCGAGGACGTTACAATCGAGGGTGTCGAGATCGTTGCGCGCGAGGGTCTCACGGCTTCGGGTGAAACGGTTTCTGTTGCCGAAGACGCCAGCTACACCAATCCGCTCAGCGAAGAGTTCGATCCGCTGGGTGGCAATGGCGATGCTTATACAAAGGTGTCGCTGAATATCGGCGGACGCACGGTTGTGCTCGACGTCGATCTGGAAGACCAGCTGCGCGTCATTCCCACGGCTTCGATGACAATCGAACCGAGCGCAATCGTCTTCAACACCACCGCCGAGCTGGGTCCGGTGCCGCTGACGGCGACGCTGACCAACGCGACGCTGGGTGACCTCTCGATGCCGGTTCCCCAGGGTTGGGCGCTCGATGAAACCGAGCGCGCCTCGGACATGAGCGGCACGTTCGCGCTGGTGCCACCTGACGGGCTCGAGCAGTTGCGCTTCGATATCGAACCCGAACTTCTCGGTGAGCAGGCCTATCAGATCGACACCTTCACCTACCCCCATATCGGCCGGTCGGTGGTTCCCACCACGGTATCGGTTCCCGTGCAGGCAGTTGGCGCCGAGCTACCATCGGTCAAGCGCATCGGGTACGTATCGGGCGGCAACGACAATGTCGGGCTGTGGATGGAGCGGCTCGGGCTCGAGGTTGTGGAATTGTCTCCCGAGGACATTTCGAGCGGTACCTATGGCGATCTCGGCACGATCGTTGTCGGTATTTTCGCGTTCGGGCGGCGCCCCGATCTGGCCGAGAACATTGATGGCATCCACGAATGGGTGCGCAATGGCGGGCATCTGGTGACCCTTTATCACCGTCCGTCCGACGGCTGGGATCCCGAGACCATTCCGGTCGCCTATCTCAAGATCGGCTCACCCTCGATCCGTTTCCGCGTCACAGACCCCAATGCCGAGGTCGACGTGCTGGAGCCCGATCATCCGTTGCTCAACTACCCCAACACCATCGGAGCGGACGACTGGGCGAACTGGGACAAGGAGCGCGGGCTGTATTTCGCCGAGGAGTGGGACGAGGTCTACAAGCCGCTCCTGGCCATGCACGATAGCGGGGAAGATCCGCTGGCAGGCTCGCTGCTTTCGGCCCAGATCGGGGCCGGACGGCATACGCACACCAGCCTGATCCTGCACCACCAGCTCGACAATCTGGTGCCGGGCGCTTTCAGGCTGCTCGCCAACCTCGTCCAGCCGGCCGAATAGTTGCCCAAGGCATGGTTGTGACGATAAGCGCCCCGGTTTGCCGGGGCGCTTTTTTGTCGGATCGCGCGGTCGAACCGAAAAAGTCTGCACCTTTTTCAGATCGCGCTCCGGCTATCGCTCTGTCTCGGAATTGGCCTTGCGCCGGATGGCGGCGGCTTCGAGCATGTTGGTCGATTGCAGCGCGATAAGGATGATCGCCACGCCGATGACCGTCGCCCAGGATGGGACTTCGTTGAAAAAGACAAACCCGGCAAGCGCGGCAAAGCCGATGGAAAGATATCCCAGAGGCGCCAGTATGCGGGCCGGCGTCGTCTGGTAGGCGCGCAGGAAGCAGTACTGTCCGATCTGGGCCAGGATGCCGATGGCAAGGAGCGTCGGCCAATCGGCCGATGCCACGGGCTGCCAGACAACCATCGCGGGAATGGCGGTCAGCACGGAGAGCCCGACCGTATAAAAGACCATGAGGACGGCGGTATCCTCGTTTTCCATGGCGCGGATCTGGATGACGGCAAGCGAGCCAAACAGCACCGAGCCGAACGCCGCGGCAAGGCCCCATGAGAACGTCACTTCGCCCGGCGCGAGGATGACAAGAATGCCGACAAAGCCGATGGCGGTGCCGATCCAGCGCACGGGGGCGATTCTTTCGGCCAGCAGCCACGCAGCAAAAACCATGACGACCAGCGGCCGCATGAAGCCAATCGCATTGACCAGCGCGAGTGGCAGAGCCGCAAGCGCTGTGAAATTGCAGGTCAGGGCGAGCGTATTGCATCCCACCCGCACCAGATGCCGCAGGGGCTGTTTGGTACCGATGACCGCATGGCGCTTGCGCCAAGCCAGCGGCAGGATGGAGACCAACCCGATCAGCGAGCGGATGAACACCAGCTGGATTGCCGGATAGGTGGCGCCCTCGAACTTGACGAGAACGGTCATGACCGTAATCAACGTCATGTCGGCCAAAAGCCAGGCGATGCCGCTGCGATAGGAAGGCGCCGGGTCGGCCATCTACATGCGGCCGCCTGCCACGAGGTTTGCCAGGATGCGGAAGGCGCCGGGCACGAGATGATCGAGCTGGTGGTGGAGGACGAGGCTGGTGTGGGTGTGACGGCCCTTGCCGATTTCGGCCGTCAGGAGCGAGCCTTTCAGCGGGCTTTCGCCCTTGTCGCTCATGGTAAGGAGCGGGGTATAGGCCTCGTCCCATTCCGATGCAAAATAGAGGCCCCGCTCCTTGTTCCAACCCTGGAAGTCGCGCACCGAGATCGGGTTGGGGCCGGCAAAAATCGGATTGTCCGCCGCCAGTATCTCCACCGGCGCATCGGGATTGGTCACCCGCCAGCGCAGTGACGGCTGGCCGATCTTGAGAAAGCGCGGCGGAACGGCGTCCGGCGTCCAGCCATCCCAGGGGCGATGGTAGAGGGTGACAAGATTGCCGCCTGCCTCGACATAAGCGCGGAGCGCTTGAGTGCTGGCAGCCAGATCGGGGCGCAACCCGAAGGCGAAGATGCCAACGACAATGGCGGGAAATCCCGAAAGATCTTCGGAAAGCGCCCGCGCGTCGAGTTCGGTCACCTTGAACCCCATGCGCGCCAGCCAGAGGCCGACATTGTCGGCACCGCCCCCGATATAGGCAACGCGGCGGTCCTCGGGGAGAGCGAGGGTGAGCGCAAGAATATCGAGACGCGCGGGGGTCAGGTAAAGGCTTTTGCCGATATGGGCGTAGTCAATGGGCTGGACGGTGAAGGCCGGCGCATCGTCGAGAAGCGCGTCGAGGGTATAGCGGCCCTCGACCAGCCCGCTTCCCGAGAGCGTAACGCCGTCCCTGCCTGGCACGATTTCGATGCCTTGAGCGCTGGAAAGACTTAGATTGCCGGTATTGCCTTCGATCCTGGCTTCCACCGACAGACCTGAAAATTCGGCATCTGCCGCCATCAGCAGGGCGCTGGGCGTCAGGCTGACCGAGGCTGCCGGGACGATGGTGAGTGGGCGTTCCAGACCGAAGGCGCGCGCTATGGTGCGTCCGGAAACGGTCAGAGTCAGGACGATGCACGCATCGCCATTGGCACCCGAGGCCGTGAACGACTGGGTAAATGGCCCGGTGACGGGGGCGTCGGGCGCCACCTCCAGTGTATATCTGCCCGGCGGCTGCGCGATGATCGAGACACCGTCGGGCAGGATCAGATCGATCGAAACGTCTTTGGGTACACCACGAAGCGTAAGGCTGAGATCGACCGTCTGGCCCTGCGCCACCACCGGCCGGTCGAGCGCGGCGACACAATCGATACCGGCTGCGACGAGCATTGCAGATTCGAGATCGGCAATCATGGTTTCGATGCGATGGACGTGTTCGGCCGGGACCGTTTCGGCATGAGCCTCGATGATCTCAAGGGCCACCGCCAAGGGGGCAATGATCTCATCGGCCTTGGGGAAGGCCGCGATGGCTGTGGCAATGGCCGAATCGGCAGAGGCGAGCCCGGGAACAATGTCGGCGAGGCGGCCGGGAAGATTGTCGGTGATCTCGCCGATATCATCTGGCCCGACCCGGAGATGGAGCGGCCATTCGGTCCTGGGATTTTCCGGCCAGCGCCCCATGCCCTGGCTGGCATGATAGAGCCGGGACCACTCCCCAATCTCGTCAAACGGCACGCCGGTTGCAAAATCGGAGTCGGTCGCGACCAACTTTACCGTTTGGGGCGGCGGTGGCACCTCGTCATCATAAGTCGATCCCCCGCCAGACCAGGCGGGCAGATAATATTTGGTGACCTGCCAGGGCGCCAGGCCCTGAGCGAAATGCTCGGGATAGGCGTTGGGGTCTGCAGCCAGCGCAATCGCCTCCTCGGCGGCCATGGTCATGGCGCGATGATGACCGTGCTGGCCGGGCACATCGAGAAATGTGGGGATGACGATATCGGGCTTTTCACTGCGATAGGCGCGAACCATACGCTCAACGATCAGGTCGTGCTGCCAGCGTTCGAGGGTGTCGTGACCGTTTTTCGAGAACCCGAAATCGTGGACGGGATCGCTCGGGCCGAACCCGAACCATACGATATCGGCATCGATAACCTTTGCCGATTCTTCAAGCTCGTGGGTGCGAACCACTCCAAGCGCGCCGCCGCGCTCGGGACCGAGCGTATTCTGGCCGCCCTCCCCGCGCGTCGAACAGCCGATGATGGTACGCATGCCGAGCCCAAAGCGCATGAAGGCAAGCATGGCGTTCTGCTCGTCGTCAGGATGGGCGCCGGTGTGAAGCACCGTGACGCACGATTTCAACCGAGCCAGGGCCCGGTGGAGTGCAACCAGTCGTGAATTGGCGCGACGCTGGGTGAAGCGATGGGAAAGCTCAAGGCGCGATAGGGGCATGGACAGTCCTATGGCCGGGCAGCTGCGACCGCCGGCGAATATTCGAGTGAGAGTTGAGGCGACAAGATATCGTGCAGGGCGAGAGCAGCCGCACCCAGTGCCGCGGTAAAGCGCCCCGTTTGCCCGCGAACGACTCGCGGCTGGGCACGTCCGGTACGGGTAGAGACAGAAACCGGCAGCGGTTCGAGCGCCGCGATCAGCGCATCGAGGATAACATCGGGAAGATTGCCGCCGAACACCACGGTTTCGGGATCGAAGATGTTTTCGATCATGGCAACTGTGGGCGCCAGATAGTCGGCCGCTTGCTTGATCCAATCGGCAAGCACCGGATCGTTCTGGGTGAAAAGCGGTTCGAGAGCGCCGCTGTCGATGTTGGGACGGCCACTGGCCGCCAGTTTTTCGCGCAAGGCATACAACGAAGCAAAGCGCTCCAGCGCACCGTCGGGACCGTAACTTGGTAAGCCATGGCGCGGCACCAGCGCCACATGGCCGATTTCGCCAGCATTGCCGAAGGCACCGCGCAGTGGAACGCCGTCCTTGAGAACGCCAAGACCCAGGCCGACGCCGAAATAGAGAAAGCAGAAATTGGAAATCTGGCGCCCGGCCCCGTAGAGCCGTTCGCCAACGGCGGCGGCGGTGGCGTCATTTTCGATCGACACGGGCTGGCCAATGGCCCGGGAGAGTGTCGCCTTAGCGTCGATGCCCTTCCAGCCGGGCAGCGTCGCGGGTCCGACCGAACTCATCCCTTCGACCTCGAACGGCCCCGGCATCACGGCGCCAAACCCGATCAGCCGGTCTCGCGAAGCGCCGATCTGGGCGCAGAGCTTGTCGATTTCCTCCGATACCCTGCCGGGCACCTGATCGGGCGTTGCCGATTGAAGGGGAGCGATCGCCTGAGCGCGGACGGCACCAGAGAGATCGAGCAGGGTGGTCGCTATATGATCGGCGGCGATTTCCACGCCCCCGGTCAAGGGGCCGTCGGGATTGATGGCAAACTGGATCGGCGGCTGGCCGCGGCCCGAACGCAGCCGGCCCAGTTGCACCAGCATGCCCTCGCTCAAAAGGTCATCGACGATATTGGCGACGGCCTGAGGCGTAATGCGGGCGCGGCGGGCAATTTCGGTGCGTCCCATATGGCCGTGGGTGCGGATCACTTCGAGCACCACGCGCCTGTTATGAGCCCGGTTGCGCTCTGGATTGGAACCGATGACGAGGCGTGGGCCACGACCGTGCTTTTCCGAACTGGTCAAGGTTTCCCCTCTTGCCGATTGGGCGCGCGCTATCGGACCAGCAGATTATGCACGCCGTCCGAATAACACAAGTAGATTAATTTAATCGCGCTTAATCCGCGGCCGCAGCGGCACCGAACGCGGAGTGGATTGGTCATTGTTTCGATTTTTCGCGGCTGCGCCAAGCGTTAATCTCGATCCGGCGTGACTCGTCGCTCCAATAACGAAAGTAAATTATTTTATTGACAAGGCATCGCACATCATTTGACGATGACCGGATGGTGGACGGAGGGGTCCGAGCCGCCAAGCAATCACGCAGGGAAGATGTTTCCCTGCTCCCAAAGGAGGGATTAGCATGCGTAGAGCACTTGCATTGACCGCACTTTCAACTGGCGTCAGCCTGGCTGCCCTGGGTTCGGCCCAGGCGGTGGAAATCGAATACTGGCAGTATGTATTTGACACCCGCGTCCAGGCAATGGACCAGTTGATCGCCAATTTCGAAGAAGCCAATCCCGATATCACGGTCAATCACCAGACATTCCCCTATGCCGATTACCAGACCCGCGTCGTGGCCGCCAATGTTGCCGGTCAGGGTCCGGATGTGGCCCAGCTGTTTTATGGCTGGCTCGACAATTTCATCGCTGGCGGATTGATCCAGCCGCTCGATCCCGAGGTTTTCCCGACCGAGGAAATCGAAGCCGATTTCTTCCCCATCGTTTCCGCCATGGAGCGTGACGGACAGTATTGGGGGCTGCCCACCGCCGTCCGTTCGCTGGCCCTGTTCTACAACAAGGACATTCTCGAAGCTGCCGGGCTCGATCCGGAAAGCCCTCCGCAGACGCTCGACGAGCTCGTCGAAGCTGCGGAAGCGACAGTTGAGCGTGACGGCGGCGGCAACATCACGACGGTCGGCATTGCGATGGGCATGGCCGGTCAGGACCACCAGTGGTGGCGCGAGGGCCTCGTCCGCCAGTTCGGCGGCCAGCCTTATTCCGACGATGGTCGCACCGTGACCTACAATGACGAAGCGGGCCTTGCCGCAACAACATGGCAGGCCGACCTCTATCTGGGCGATGATGCCGTGACCCAGGTCGGGTTCATGGATGAGCCGCAGGCCGCCTTCCGCGCCGGCCGCGCCGCAATGACCATCGATGGCACTTTCCGTCTTGGTGCGTTCGGCTCCATCGAGGAATTCGAGTGGGGTGTGACCGAGTTGCCTGCCAATGAAGACGGCATGCGTTCGAACTATGCGAGCTATTTTGCCAATGCGATCGGCGCGCGCGCCGAAGGCGAAGAGCTCGAAGCGGCCCAGAAGTTCCTCGCCTATATCAGCTCGCCCGAAGCCATGGAAATCTGGCTCGACGTGGTGGGCGAACTGCCGGCCCGCAAGGATGTTGCCCTGACCGAGGAAAATCTTTCAGACCCCATCTATGGTCCGTTCCTTGCAGGACTTGAATACGCCCACACCACGATCTTTGTGGACGAGGCCGCCCAGCGGCAGGTGGCGATCGACATGGAAAGCCGCATGTCGCTGCAGGGTCAGTCGCCCGCAGACTCGCTGGCTGCGGCCGCCGAGGAAGAACAGGCCATCCTCGACGACTTCTACGCCGACCAGTAACAATGGGAGCGGACCGGTTGACTGACCGGTCCGCTCTTTTGGCATTCGATCCAATCGGGCCGGACAACAGCCCGGCCGTACCGGTTATGCAAATCAGCAGGAGTGGCAGGCGATGACTGCGGCAGCATCGGCAAATGGCACCGTGGAGCGACCCGGAGCCTGGAATCGTCTCAGCATTGGACAGAAGCGCCTGGTCTGGGTGTGGACGTTTTTGGCCCTGCCCGTGGTCTTTTACGTGGTGATCCGTTTCTATCCCACTGTGCAGGCGTTCTGGCTGTCATTCACCGATTGGGATCTTCTGCGACCGGCCGAGTTCATCGGGGCCGAAAATTATATCGAGCTCTACAACGATCCGCTGTTCTGGCAGGTGTTCCGCAATACGTTCGCGTATCTGATTGTCGGCACGCCGATCAGCCTCGTCATCTCGTTCGCCGTGGCCTATTATCTCGACCGTGTGCGGTTCATGCACAGTTTCATACGTGCCCTTTATTTCCTGCCGTTCCTGACGACGGCCGCCGCCATGGCGTGGGTTTGGCGCTGGTTCTATCAGCCGCCACCGATCGGCATAATCAACGGCTTTCTGGGCACTGTGGGCCTTCCGGCCCAGCCTTTCCTGCGCTCGACAGAGCAGGCTCTGCCCGCCATCATGGTGACGGCGATCTGGGCGGGGCTGGGGTTCCAGATCATCATTTTCATGGCCGGACTGCGGGCCATTCCCCAGACCTATTATGAAGCGGCGCGCATTGACGGGCTTGGCGAGTGGGCCATCCTGCGCAAGATCACCCTGCCGCTTCTCAAGCCCACGACCGTATTCCTCGTCGTCTTTTCCTCGATCGGATTCCTGCGGATTTTCGATCAGGTCTACAACATGACCAGCAACGATCCGGGCGGGCCGCTCAACACGACAAAGCCGCTGGTGCTGATGATTTACCAGACGGCCTTTTCTTCCTTCAACATGGGCTATGCGGCAGCGCAGACGGTGGTGCTCTTTACCATCCTTCTGATCGTTTCGCTGCTGCAACTCTGGGTTCTGAGGACACGCTGATGACCGCCACAGCTGCCACGAGCTCCGAGCTCAAACACAACGCCGCTTCCATCCGCCCGGACCGTATCCTGATCTGGACACTGTTGCTCATTGGCGGAGTGCTGATGATCACCCCGCTGCTGTTCATGTTTTCGACCTCGCTGAAAACGGCGAGCCAGGTTTATGATTTGCGGCTCATCCCAGCGGCGCCCACCTTCGACAATTATATCAAGGTGCTATCGGACGGGCGTTTCGTGCGGTGGTTCTTCAATTCGACGCTGGTCGCGGTAAGCGTGACGCTTTCGAACGTCTTTTTCGACTCCCTGGTTGGTTACACGCTGGCGAAATTCCAGTTTCGTGGCCGGTACCTGATTTTCATTGCCATTCTGTCGACCCTGATGATCCCCACCGAAATGCTGGTGATCCCGTGGTATCTGATGAGCGCTCAACTGGGCTGGATCGACAGCTATTGGGGCATCATGTTCCCGGGCATGATGACGGCGTTCGGCACGTTCCTGATGAAACAGTTCTTTGAAACCGTGCCCGACGATTTCCTCGAAGCGGCGCGCGTGGATGGGCTGAACGAATTCACGATCTGGTGGAAAATTGCCATGCCCATGGTGGCCCCGGCCATCTCGGCTCTGGCGATCTTTACCTTCCTGGGCAACTGGACGGCGTTTTTCTGGCCGCTCATCGTCACCAACAGCCGCGAGCTTTATACGCTGCCGGTGGGGCTTTCGAGCTTTGCGGTCGAGCAATCGATCCAGTGGGAAATGATCATGACCGGCGCAGCGCTTGCGACCATCCCCACCCTGCTCGTTTTCCTCGTCCTCCAGCGCTACATCGTACGCGGTGTGATGCTGGCCGGCTTGAAGGGCTGATCGATGACCGCGATGAAAGATACGAGCGTTTTTCCCGATCCTGTCTACAAGGAGACCGTGCTTCGCCCGCTTTTCGACGGCGCCAAGGATCATCATGCCGACGGGTTCAGGGCCATCGATCGGGCGCATCTGGTCATGCTGGCCGAAACCGGTATCCTCAAACGCGAGCAGGCCGCGTCGATTGCCAAGGCTCTTGTCGCCATCGATGCCGAAATCGATCTCGACAGTCTGGTTTATGCCGGCGAGGTCGAGGATTTCTTCTTCCTGATCGAAAAGCACCTCAAGGGCCGGCTCGGACCCGACCTGGCGGGGCGGCTTCATACCTCGCGGTCGCGCAATGATATCGATCACACCTTGTTCAAGCTCGGGCTCAAGCCGCGCACCGAAATCCTGCTCGAAAAGATGCGGGCGCTGCTCGACGCGGTGCTGACAACAGCCGAGCGGGAAGCGGAAACGCTGATCGTTGCCTATACGCATGGGCAGCCGGCGCAGCCGACGACCTTCGGGCACTATCTTGGCGCCATGGCCGAGGTGCTGATCCGCGACATCGAGAAAGTGGAAGCGGCTCTCGAGGTGATCGATCTCTCGCCCATGGGCGCCGCGGCGATCACCACATCGGGTTTCCCAATCGAGCGTGAGCGGGTGGCCGAGTTGCTCGGGTTTTCCCGTCCGCTGGAAAATTCCTATGGCTGTATTGCGTCGGTCGATTACATCACCGGCATTTATGGCGCGATGGCGCTGAGCTTTCTCCATCTCGGCCGGCCCATCCAGGACTTTCAGGTCTGGTCGAGCTTCGAGGTAGGGCAGCTCTACGTGCCCAACTCGCTGGTTCAGATTTCATCGATCATGCCGCAAAAGCGCAATCCGGTGCCCATAGAGCATCTTCGCCATCTGGCTAGCCAAACCTATGGCCGGGCCAAGGCGATGCTCGATATCATGCACAACACGCCCTTCACCGACATGAACGATAGCGAGGGGGAAAGCCAGGCCATGGGCTATCAGGCGTTCGATGCCGCCTGTCGCGTGCTCGACCTTTTCACCGCACTGATCGCGCAGGTGTCGATCAACGCCGAACGGGTTGAGATCAACACCAAGCGCTCCTGCATCACCATTACCGAATTGGCCGACAGTCTCGTCCGGCTCGAGGATCTCTCGTTCCGGCAGGCCCACGAGGTTTCGGCGGCGGTTGCACGAGCCGTGGTTGCGGCCGAGGGCTCGCTGGCCGAGGACGGATACGGGCCCTTTACATCGGCATTCGAAGACGCGACGGGGCGGGCTTCAAACCTTTCGCCCGAGCGATTTGCCGAACTGGTTTCGGCAAGGCATTTCGTTTCGGTTCGCGACCGGCTCGGGGGTCCTGCACCTGCAGCACTTCGAGCCTCGCTCGGACGCTATCGCGAAAAGCTCGCGACATTTTCCGCCGGCGCGGCCCGACGCGCGGAACGGCAAAAAAACGCACACAGCGAACTCAATGATAAATTCAATGCACTTTTAGGAGCGGCGTGATGGCAGAAATCCAGTTGGAAGGCCTCGTTAAGCGCTATGGCAAGGTGACCGCCGTTCACGGCATCGACCTCGAAATTGCCGATGGCGAGTTCGTGGTTTTCGTCGGGCCATCGGGCTGTGGAAAATCGACAACCCTGCGTATGATCGCCGGGCTCGAGGAAATTTCGGGCGGCGTGCTCAAGATCGGCGATACAATCGTCAATCAGTACGAACCCAAGCAGCGCAACATCGCCATGGTGTTCCAGAACTACGCCATTTATCCCCACATGACGGTGGGGCAGAATATCGGGTTCGGGCTTTACACCTCCAAACTTTCCAAGTCCGAAAAGCAGCGGCGCATTGCCGAGGCCGGCAAGATTCTAGGCCTTGAAGATCTGCTCGAGCGCCGTCCGGCTGCACTTTCGGGCGGCCAACGCCAGCGTGTCGCCATCGGGCGCGCCATGGTGCGCGATCCGGCAGCGTTCCTGTTCGATGAACCGCTCTCCAACCTCGACGCACAATTGCGCTCGCAGATGCGCATCGAAATCAAGCGCCTGCATCAGCGCCTTGGAACCACCATCGTCTATGTCACCCACGACCAGATCGAGGCGATGACAATGGCCGACCGTATCGTTGTGATGCGCGACGGACTCATCTTGCAGGTGGGCACGCCGACCGAGCTCTACGACAGCCCCGTCGATGTTTTTACCGCACGGTTTATCGGCAGCCCGTCCATGAACCTGATCGATGGCAGCGCGGCAGACGGCGCGCTGACAGCTGGGGGCGTCAAGGTCAAGGGCACCCTGCCCCAGGCCCGATCGGGCAAAATCCTTGTCGGAGTCCGACCGCATGACCTCCTCGTGGGCGAAGCCCCGGCCGATGCCGCGCTGGCCTTTGACGGCAAGGTCACCGCGGTCGAGCCGCTCGGTTCGGAAACTCTGGTGCATCTCGATATCGCCGGATCATCGGCCATTGCCACGGCACCGGGCAAGCTTTTGCCCGCAGTCGACAGTATCGTTACAGCCTGGGCGGCTCCGGGGAATCTCTATCTCTTCGACGCGCAGAGCGAAAAAGCCTTGGGGCGTCTATGAATCTGGAATCGCCGCGCGACGCTGTGATCAGCGTCGGCCGTATCTATTGCGACCTTGTTTTCTCCGGACTCTCGGGCATGCCGCAAATGGGCCATGAGGTTTTTGCGCGTTCCATGCAGCCTGTGCTTGGCGGCGGGGCGTTCATCGCCGCGGCCCATCTGTCCCATCTTGACCGCCCGGCTGCCCTGCTGGCCGCTTATGGCACCGACCCGCTGTCGCAAACGCTGGCGACCCAACTTGAAGAGAGTGGCATCGATCTGCGTTTTCTCGAGCGTCGGGCCGATGCGGGGCCGCAGGTCACCGTCGTGATGACCAATGCGGAGGACAGGGCCTTTCTTTCATGTCGGGCCGGCCGCGCCGTACCGCCTCGCTTTGCGAACGCACTGGCCTGGGAGCGGGCAGCCCTCTTACACATTGCCGAATATGCAACGCTCGATGAACAGCCAGACCTTGTTTCGCGTGCCAAGGCGGCCGGGCTGGTCGTCGCGCTCGATCCAAGCTGGGATGAAACACTCATCGGTCAACCGGGGCTGCTCAAGGCCTGCGCGGGTGTGGACATCTTTCTTCCCAATGCCGAGGAAGCGGCCGCCATCACCGGCAAGTCCGATCTCGCACAGGCGCTCGATGTGCTGGCCGATCATTTTCCCATCGTCGCGATCAAATGCGGCGGCCGGGGCGGATTGCTCGGCGCAGGCAAGACGCGGCTCTCGACTACGGCGCCCAAGGTTCATGTCGTCGATACGACGGGAGCGGGCGATGCCTTCAACGCGGGCCTGATCGATGCGTATCTTTCCGGGCGCGCTCTGGGCGAGTGCCTCGATGCGGGCGTTACGGCCGGATCTTTGTCAGTGCAGTCGATCGGCGGCGCGCCACGCCCTGCTACGTCGGTCGCCGTGTGATCGGCCGCTTGGGCGGTGCCGGCCAGTCTTACCGAGATCGACCGGAGGCCGCAGCCTCGCCCAGACGAACCAGATAACTGACGCCGGCCGGGATGATCTCGTCGTTGAAATCGTAGGTGTCGGTGTGAAGCCCGCTTGTCTGGCCGTTGCCAATGAAGACATAGGCTCCCGGGCGGCGTTCGAGCATGAACGCGAAATCTTCTCCGCCCATCATCGGCACGAGATCGGGATTGACGTTTTCGGTGCCGACGATTTCCTGGGCGATTGCACAGGCAAACCGGGTGTGCTCAGGATCGTTGACGGTTACAGGGTATCCACGGCGGAAATCGAGCTTTGCGGCGGCACCAAAGGCACTGGCGATGTGCGAAACAACCGCGTTCATTTTCGCTTCGACCGTATCGCGCGTCTCGGGGGCAAGCGTGCGAACGGTTCCCGATAGTCGTGCTGTACCGGGGATAACGTTGTAGGCACTGCCCGCTTCCATGCGGGTTGTCGAAATCACCGCCGAGGCAAGCGGATCGACATTGCGCGCGACGATCGACTGGAGCGCGGTAATCATGTGACCGGCAACGAGTACGGGATCGATGGCCTCATGAGGCCAGGCGGCATGCCCGCCTTGGGCCGTGATCTCTATATCGAATTCATCGGCCGAAGCCATGATGGCGCCCGAACAGGTGGCAAAGCTGCCTTCGGGCAAGCCGGGCAGATTGTGCATGCCATAGACCGCTTCGATGCCGAACCGCTCGAACAAACCGTCTTCGGCCATGGCCAATCCGCCCGCTCCGCCCTCTTCGGCGGGTTGGAAGATCACCATGATCGTGCCATCGAAATTTCGGGTCTGGGCCAGATGTCGAGCCGCCCCGAGGAGCATGGCGCTGTGCCCGTCATGGCCGCAGGCGTGCATCAGCCCTTGTGTGGTGCTCGCATGAGGCAGGCCCGTGGCCTCCTTGATCGGCAGCGCATCCATATCGGCCCGCAGTCCTATGGACTTGCCTGGTGCGCGCCCGCGGATCACGCCAACGACGCCGGTCCTGCCGATACCGGTCACGACTTCGTCGACGCCAAAGCTTTCAAGACGCTCGGCGATCTTTGCCGCCGTCCGATCCACATCGTAAAGCAGTTCGGGATGGGCATGAAAATCGCGCCGCCAGGCGACGATGTCATCGAGCATTTCATTGATGGAATTGATAATCGGCATGGTGGACCTTCAGAGAATGTCGTCGCGGATACAGGCCTTGAGGTGGCCGGGCGCGACCTCACGCAATTCCGGGCGAATTTGGGCGCATTCGGGAAGCGCGTAGCGGCACCGCGTTCTCAATACGCACCCCGACGGCGGATCGATGGGGCTTGGGATATCCCCCTCAAGAACGATACGGTGGCCTTGTCTGTCGGGGTCGGGAGCAGGCGCGGCCGACAGCAGCGCTTCGGTATAGGGATGCTTGGGAGATGCGTAGAGCCGGTCGCGAGGGGCGATCTCCATGATGCGACCCAGATACATAACGATCACCCGATCGCAAAAATGTTCAACCACGGCAAGATCGTGGGCGATGAACAAGATCGTGAGTCCAAGCTGATCCTTGAGGTCCTGCAAGAGGTTGAGAACCTGGGCCTGAACGGACACGTCGAGCGCGGAAACCGGCTCGTCGGCGACGATAAAGCCCGGGGAAACCGCGAGTGCGCGTGCAATGCCAATGCGCTGGCGCTGGCCGCCGGAAAATTCATGCGGAAACCGTTGGGCGGCATCAGCGGGTAGCCCGACAAGCTCGAGCAGTCGCGCCACTTCGGCCTCACGCTCCTTGCGCGTGCCAATGCCATGGATTTCCATGCCTTCGGCGATCAGTTCGCCCACCTTCCTGCGCGGATTGAGGCTCGCAAAAGGATCCTGAAACACCATCTGAATCTTGCGCCGGAAGGCCATCATTTCGCGTTCAGGCAAGCTGGCGATGTCAGTGCCTTCATAGACGATTTCGCCTTCGGTCGGGTCGGTCAGCCGCATTATGGTGCGCCCGATCGTGGTCTTGCCCGACCCCGATTCCCCAACGAGCCCGACGACCTCGCCGCGGGCGATCTCAAAACTCACATCGTCGACCGCGTGCACCTGGCGCTTTTCGCGCGAAAAGGGCTGGCCCTTGACCGGAAAGCGCTTGGACAGATTATTGACGGACAAAAGAGCTTTTGAAGCACTCATTGGCTCACCTCCTGCCAGCGGATGCAGCGTGCGCCATGGTCGGCACCGACATCAAACAAGGGTGGCGCCGCCTCGCGGCACGCGTCGATGGCCAGCGGGCAGCGTGGCGCGAAGCGGCAGCCTTTCGGCAGGTCCAGAGGGTTTGGAGGCGCGCCGCCAATGGTTTCGAGCTTGCTTGACGCAGACCTGACCGCGGGGTTGGGAATGGATTTGAGCAGACCCACGGTATAGGGGTGGCGCGGGGCGGAAAAGATTGTCCGAACGGGCCCTTCCTCGACCACCTGGCCCGCATACATCACCGCCACACGATCGGCGATTTCCGCAACGACACCGAGATTGTGGGTGATGAACAGCACCGACATGCCGATCTCTTTCTGGAGGCGGCGGATGAGATCGAGAATCTGGGCCTGAATGGTCACATCGAGCGCGGTTGTCGGCTCGTCGGCGATCAACAGGGAGGGCCGGCACGATAGCGCAATGGCGATCATCACTCTTTGGCGCATGCCTCCCGAGAGCTGATGGGGGAAATCGTCGACCCGGTTTTCCGGCGCGGGGATCCCCACCAGCCGGAGCATTTCGATAGCTTTTTCGCGTGCTTGCTTTTTCGATACGTTCTGGTGGAGCCTGATGGCTTCGATGATCTGCGCCCCAATCGACCACACGGGGTCAAGACTGGTCATGGGCTCCTGGAAGATCATCGCGACGTCGTTGCCGCGCACGGCGCGCATGGCTCTTTCGTCAAGCGCCCGGATATCGATTTCCGGCCCGCCGGGCCTGTTGAACCTGATGGATCCTTGGTCAATGCTGCCGCCCCCGCGCCCGACAAGGCGCATTATGGACAGCGAGGTCACCGATTTTCCGGAACCGGACTCCCCGACGACACCCAGTGTTTTGCCGGCGGGAATGGAAAACGATACATCGTCGACACTGCGCACGACCCCCCTTGGGGTGGCAAACGAGGTCTTGAGACCTTTCACCTCGAGCAGCGGAATTGCAGCGGGATCGGTCATAGCCTCAACTCCTACGCACGCGCGGATCGACATAGCCATAGAGAATGTCGACCAGCAGATTGACGCCGATATAGATTATGGCGCTGAGCATGATGAATGCCTGCACCACCGCATAGTCCTGGCGCAGGATCCCATCGATCACCAGAGTGCCGATCCCCGGCCAGACGAAAATCCGCTCGACAAGCACGCTGCCCCCTAAAAGCTGGGCAAGGATAAGTCCGCCCGCCGTCAGGGTGGGCAAAAAGGCATTGGGCAGGATGTGCCGGAAATGGGTCGAGATGGGCGCCACGCCCTTGGCATGCAGGACGGTGACGAACGGCTCGCTGACCACATCGAGAAGATTGGCCCGCAACAGACGCACCAGATACCCCAGTGGCCCGAGCGCCAGGGCCAGGGCCGGAAGCGCCAGATGGTGGAACGCAGTGGCAAATCCGGCCAGGTTGCCTTCCAGAAGATAGTCGAACGTATAAAAGCCGGTGCGGAGGTCGGCGGGCACCGGTCCCCGCCCCACAGGACCGGGGAACCAGCCGAGCTGCTCGAAAAAGACCATCAGGAACAGCAGTGCCAACCAGAATGGGGGAATTCCCACGCTGATGAAGGAAAAGAGCCGCAACAGCCGGTCGAGCCATCTCGACTGGAGGAAACTGACCAGAACCGTAATAAGAACCGCCCCGACAAAAGCGAACACGAATGCATAAAGCGCCAATTCGGCGCTGGCGGGCAACCGCTCAAGGATCTGGGACAGGACCGGCTGGCCGGCACTGTAGGAAAATCCCCAGTCGCCCGAGAAGAATGAAACGACATAGTCGAAATACTGAACGAAGAGCGGCTTATCGAGGCCCAGTTGAGCGGTGATGCTGGCGATCACTTCGTCATTGGCGAACGGGCCGGCGATCAGACGGGCCGGATTGGTCGGCACGGCACGCAGAACCACAAAGGCCAGCACCGAGGCTCCGAAAACCGTAATGAAAGCTGAACCGATCCGTCCAAGCAGAAAATTTATCATATGACCGCTCCTAGATTGACAGTCGCGCGCCCGATTTCGGGTCGTAGATGTCGCGCAGCCGGTCGGCAATCAGGTTGGCCGATACCGCGAGCATGAAAATGCCCAATCCCGGGAAAAAGCCGAGCCACCATTGACCGGTCAGCGCAAAGGCAAGCCCCTCTGTGATCATGGTTCCCCATTCGGGAGTGGGGGGCTGGATGCCAAGGCCGACAAAGCCGAGGGCGGCAAGGGTCAGGATCGAAAAGCTGAAGACCGAGGAGGCCTGAATAAAGATCGTCGAGGTGGTCTGGGGCAGGATATGGAGCCGGATCAGACGGAAATTGGAGGCACCCAGGGCCTGGGCGGATTCCACGTACATCAGGGTGCGCAACCGCAGGACTTCGCTGCGCAGCAGCCGGAAGTACCAGGGGATGGCGGCAAGGATCACCCCGATGGCGGCCGAGACGATCCCCGCTCCGAGCCCAATGGCAACCGCCATTGCGAGAATGAGCGGCGGGAAGGCCAGGATAGCATCCATGACCCGCGAAATGACAGCATCGAACCACCCGCCGACAAGACCGGCAAGCAGACCGAGGGTGCCGCCGATAAGCGTTCCGGCGATCGTGACCCCGATGGCCACACCGATCGAGACCTGCGCGCCCTGGATGAAGCGCGCGAAGACGTCACGCCCCACATCGTCGGTGCCCATCGGGTGCTCGAAGCTTGGCGGGAGCAGAGAGTTCAAAATATCGACGCGAAGCGGATCGAGGGGCCATAGCAGGCGACCGAACAGCGCAAGAAACACGATGACGCCAAGAATGATCACGCCAAAGAGCAATTCGCGGTCATGGGCCAGTTGCGCAAAAAGTCGTCGCACCAAATCCGTCCTCTCAACATTTTTCGTTTCGGGAGTGCGATGACTTCGCCGCACTCCCGGCATTGGGCTCAGGCGAATGCGTGAGGATAGTGTTTCCGGGCGTAGGCCTCGGTCATGTAGCCATCCTCGACATCGCGCTGGACGCTTGCGATGGGGCGTTCGGACGGATCGCCATAACCCCCGCCACCGCCGGTCTTCATTTGAAGAACCGAGTCCTTTGGCATGTGGAAGTGGGTCGATTTGGCGATCGAATGAACCTCACCATCCGGCATCTGCGCATAGCAATTGTTCGGCCGTGCTTCCTTGCCGCCCAACAATCCCCAGGGTGCGTTGAGAGACCGTTCGAACACGGTTGTAATCAGGGTATCCTCAGTCATGCGGATGTCGAGATTGAGCCCCGGACCGCCCCGCCATTTTCCCGGTCCAACCGAATCGCTGGCCAGTGCCAGTTGCTCGACGATCCAGGGATTGCGCTGCTCCCAAACCTCTGCCGGAGTGAAACGGGTCGCGGATTCGGCTATGTGTAGCATGGTGCCGCCATCGCCGCCGTCCCACGCACCTTGTCCGGTGGGCAATGGAGTGCCGTCCGCCCAGGGTTCCCTGGTTTCTTCACGCTGTCCCCATGCAACAATGGAACAGATGCAGCCGCCCGATTGAGCCGGAACGGCCTTGGGCAATGCATTGGCGACCGCATTGTAGATCACTTCGATGGCCTGCAAGCCCGGCCAGCCATAAATAAAGGAGGGCGCTGGCGGCAGGGGATCGAACATCGACCCGGGGCGGGTGATGACCTTGAGGGCGCGGAAATGGCCCTCGTGGGGAGCCTCACCATAGCCCGCCAGCATGGTGATGGCGACGCGGCTGGCCGAAATTGTCGTGGGGAGCGGCGAGTTCGTCGGGCCGACCTGTTCGTCCGGAACGCCTGAGAAATCGAGAACCACGTCCGATCCCTTGACCTCGAGCGCGATCTCGAAGGGGATACGATCCTTGGTGACCCCGTTGTTGTCCATCTCGCCCTTGCCGACATAACGGCCATCAGGGATTTTCTCGAAATAGGATCGCACGATGCGCTCGCCGTGGTCGAACATGTCGTCGACCGCCGCACGATAGGTTTCGAGCCCGAAGCGCTCGACGACCTCGAGCAGCGACTTTACGCCGACCCGGCAACCGGTGATCTGGGCATCAAGGTCGCCCCGCACCATTTGGGGCACGCGGGTATTGGCCATGATCATGCGGAAGATATCCTCGTTGAGAACCCCTTCCTTATAAATCTTGACCCCCGGAAAGATCACACCTTCCTGGAACACGTCGGTTGTATCGGTGCAGTAGGGATCCTTGGCCCCGATGTCGAGCCAGTGGCCCTTGATCGCAGTATAGCCGATCAACTCTTCATCGTTGAGGAACACGGGCATGATGATGACCATGTCCTGGGGATGCGAGCCGGTCCCGAAGGGCCAGTTGTAGATCAGCGCATCTCCCGGATTGAGGGTTTCGGGTCCCCCATTGGCCTTGACCGCCTCGTTGATGCAGAAGGACAGCGTGCCCATGAACATCGGAAGCGACGGCGCCTGGGAAAGCAGCCGGACTTCCTTGTCGTAGATAGCCACCGCGAAGTCGAGCACCTCGTAAATGATGGGTGAAAACGACGTCCGGATCAGGGCCCGTTTCATCTGGTTGGCCGCGGAGTTGAGCGCGTGGCGGATGACTTCCGTTGTGATCGGATCCGCCTTTGTCTCGGTCATCCGGCCGAACATGCCCGCATTGTGGACGACTGGTTCGTGTCTCTTTGCCATATCAGTGGGTCCGCTCCAAAATGATCTCGCCCGCCTTGCCGTTCGAGATGGTCCATTGAACGTCGACATAGGTCGTCGTTGTCTCTTCGGTTATGATCGCCGGGCCCCTGACCCTGCCCGAAATCGTGCTCCGGGGGATGATCCTGAACGGCACGCGCTCTTTGGTTTCGAAGGAATAGACGTCCATTACGCGATCGTTATTGCCATCGGAATGTTTCGGCGCGTAGCTCAGATCGCGGCGCGGCAGCAGAACCGTGGTGCTGGCCCGCACCGAAACCAGTTCGACGTCCTGGTTCATTGTGGCACCGAAGGTGCGCGCATATTCTGTTACAAACCGGTCGAGGATGACTGTTTCGTCTTCGGAAACCGCGCCGCCCTCTACCGCCACCTCGATGGAAAGCGTGTGTTCCTGCCCCTTGTAGCGAAGGTCCAGCCGGGCCGATTGCACAGCGTGGTTGGCATGGGCCGTGCTGCGCTCTGTCAGCGTTGCAAAAAGTTCGTCCAGAACGCCATTGACCTCCTGGAGAGCGCCGGAAACAAAGTCGATGACACGGGTGCGGGCGGCCGATTGCACCATGTCTGCTCCCAGAAGCCCCCAGGCCGAGAAATTTCCGGCCAGAGGCGGGATCACGACGTGGTTCATTTCGAGCTCATCGGCCAGCAGCGTGCCCATCAACGGCCCGGCGCCACCGAAAGGCACAAGCGTGATGGTACGCGGGTCGAGGCCCTGGTCGAGCGAAATCTCACGCATGGCATTTGCCATCGCCGCTGAGGATATACGCATCACGCCCGCGGCCGTCGCCTCGACATCCTGACCGATATGAGTTCCCACCGATTCGAGTGCGGACCTTGCCTTTTCGATATCGAGATGAATTCCGGCCGCCAGATCGCCCGGCCCGAGCATCCCCAGCCACGCTGCGGCATCGGTCATGGCCGGTTCGGTGCCGCCCTTGCCGTAGCAGGCGGGACCCGGCACGGCGCCGGCCGAGCGCGGCCCGACCCGCATAAGTCCGCCCGGATCGATATGGGCTATCGAGCCTCCGCCGGACCCGATCGAGCGGACATCCACCCAAGGGCTCTGGATTGGCATGTTGTCGATCATGCCCTCAAACAGTACCTGGGGCTTGCCGTCGATCACCAGGGCCGTATCGAAGCTGGTTCCGCCGACGTCAGCGGTTACCAGCGCCTTGATGCCGAGCATTCTGGCCAGCTCGCTGGCACCCTGTGCGCCGCCCACCGGACCGGACATGATGGTCTCGAACGGGCGATCCTCGGCTTCGGCAAAGGTCATCGAACCGGAGCCGGACCGGGTGATCAGCGATGTGCCCTTGAAACCGAGTTCACGCAACCGGCCATCGAGACGGCGCAGATAGTTGGACATGCGGCCACGCACAAACGCGTCAATACAGGTCGTCGAGGTCCGCTCATACTCGCGATACTCGCCGGAAATCTTGTGCGAAAGCGAAATTCCGCCCTCGAACCCCTCGTCGCGCAAGATACGCTCGACAGCGAGTTCATGATCGGGGTTTGCATAGGCGTTAATGAGGCTGACGGCGATCGCATCGACGCCTTCGGCGATCAGTTTTTGTGCAGCAACCTTGACCGTATCCTCATCGAGAGGCCGATACTCGGAGCCGTTGCCCAGCACGCGCCCGTCCACTTCAAGACGCAGGCGCCGGGGCACCAGAGGCTCGGTCTGTTTCCAGAACAAATTGTACATTTCGGCCCGGTCTCCGCGACGAATTTCGAGCACGTCGCGGAACCCGGTGGTGGTGATCAGGCCGACCCTCGAACCCCGACGCTCCAGAAGAGCGTTGAGGCCGACTGTGGTTCCGTGGAGAAAGAACTCGGCTTCCTCGATGATATCCTGAGGTACGTGGCTGGTGATCGCATGCACGACCCCCTCCTCTGGCGCGGAAGGTACAGTGGGAACCTTGCCTTCCGCCGTCTTGCCCGTCCGCTCGTCGAAATAGACGAGGTCAGTGAACGTGCCGCCAATATCGACACCAATACGCGTTGCCATTCGTTCTTTCTCCTGGAAAGTCTATTTCGCCCAATAGCGGTAGTCGGGCAGCGGTGAGAAGGTGAACTCGGTCACCGCATCACTCAGCACGACGACCGGCTGGTCCTCGAAAAACAGGATCTTGGGATATTCCGACCGCCAGATTTCGGTCACCTGATCCATGATCGCCTGACGCTCTGCCTCATCGGAGGAGGCGCGCAACTGATCGACCAGTTCGTCGACTTCAGGGTTGCAATATTCGGTGAGATTATTGGAGTTGTCGCAGACGGCGTCGTAACCCCAATAGTAGCCGACCTCGAACACGCCCGGCCCATCGAGCCGCATCAGGGACTGAACCTGATGACCCTGCGACAGATCCTGGAACTCGGCAGCCGGTGCCACGCGAATATTGAGATTGATGCCCAGATCCGCCCATGTGCTCTGCAGGATCGTCGCCAACTGCTGCTGGGTCGCATCGCCTTCCTGAATCATCACCTCGATATCGACCGGCGTGGCCACGCCGCTTTCGGTGATCAACTCCCTGGCGCGATCGAGGTCGAAGGGGATGGGCTGGCTCAGTTCGGCATTGTATCCCGGCAAGCTCGGGGGGATGGGGCCGTAGTAGAGCGTGCCGTAGCCATAGGCGACGCGCTCCACGATGTCCTCATAGGGCACGGCATGGGCAACGGCCTCGCGGAAGAGAACGTTGTCCCAGGGCGCCTTGGTGTTCGGCAACATCATCTGCTGCACGAAGGGGCTGGTATAGGCGATGGTGCGCGTGCCCGGGTTATCGGCAAGCGTGGTCACGGCCTGCTTTGCCAAACCAAAGGTGATATCGGCCTGCCCTGTGCGCGCCTGCAACAACAGGGTGGGCGCCGCCGTGATCCAGTTGACGCTGATCGCATCCGACGCCGGAGCTTCTCCAACAAACTCGGGATTGGCAACCATCCGCGCACTCTGGTTTGCGGAATAGGATTCAAGCAGGAACGGACCGGACTCGGTCACATTGGCGGCCATGAATTCATTGGGTTGCCCCGCGACCACACCACCATTGGCTTCCACGACCGACGGATCAACGATCGATGCCGCATGGGTCGCCAGATCACCCAACATATTGCCGTTTGGCTTGTTGAGCGTGATGGTCAACGTGAGCGGATCGACCACCTCGATCGCATCGATGATGACGGGATCGATGTGCCCGTCTGTCAAAAAGAAGCGCCCGCAGCCAGCCATGTCCAGGACACGCTGGAGCGAATAGCGCACCGCTTCGGCATCGACCGGAGCGCCGCTTTCGAAGGTATAACCCTCCTTGAGATGGAAGGTGTAGACCAACCCATCGTCGCTGACCTCCCAAGAATCCGCAAGGTAGGGCTCTACGGTCGAATAATCGACGACGCGAGTACCCTCCGGACCCTCCGCCGTTCCGTACTGGGTAAGCCTTACATAGAAATTCTGGAGAAAGCTGATCTCCTGCAGCCCGCAGGCCCATGCAGGATCGAGCGTACTTGGCGCGACAGCGCTGTTGACCACCAGGTCCGAGTCCTGACCCAACGCCGGCCCTGCCACCATGGTGAGGGACGAAAGCAGTCCCGCCACAAGCGACAATTTTCCGATGTTTCCGATGCGCATTCGAATGTCCTTTCGATATGCGGGCGTCATTTATGACTTGTGCGTATCACTACGCGGTGCACCCTCAACGCCCCTCAAGAGTGCACCTAAAGGAAACTATATTTCCGATAGTACATACCCATCCGATGCTGTCAATCGACCAGTTTCGATTTTTTGTTCGATTAAACCCGATCGAATTGGTAGCGAACCGCCTCTTTTTTGGGCATATTCTTCAATTCAAGAACGAGAGCCATACCAAACACGCTCCCTCTTGCACGGGTAACGAAAATCAATCTATATTTCGTATCGGAAATATTCTCTACTGGAGCGCTTCGTGTCCACAACCATCGCCTATGCAGAACTCGTGGAACTTCTCGAAAAAATCTTCCTGCACCACGGGACGGACAAGGTCGTCGCGTCGATCCTGGCCGAGAACTGCGCCATGTGCGAGCGCGATGGCGCATATAGCCACGGCATCTTTCGCATGCGGGGCTACGTGGATTCCTTGGGTACAGGCTGGGTCGACGGCAGAGCCATTCCCGAGGTCGAAGACATCGCTCCGTCCTTTTGCAGGGTTGATGCGAGCAATGGCTTTGCCCAGGTCGCATTGGCGCGCGCCCGCGATCTGGCCGTCAGCAAGTGCCGGCAAACCGGAGTTTCGGTTCTGGCGATCCGCAATTCGCATCACTTGAGCGCGCTCTGGCCCGATATCGAACCGCTGGCCCGCGAAGGCCTGATCGCCATCAGTGCTGTCAACAGTTTTGCATGCACCGTGCCGTTCGATGGCAAGAGCCCGGTGTTCGGCACAAATCCCTTTGCCTTTGCGGCACCACTCGATGGCGGCGATCCGATCGTTTTCGATCTCGCAACTTCTGCGATGGCCAATGGCGACGTGCAGATCGCAGCCCGCAAGGGACATGCTCTGTCACCCGATTCCGGGGTCGACAAAGACGGCAAGCCAACCGATGACCCCCAGGCTGTGCTGGACGGTGGCGCCCTGCTGACCTTTGGCGGCCAC
Source organism: uncultured Pelagibacterium sp. (assembly GCF_963972885.1). NCBI lineage: Bacteria > Pseudomonadati > Pseudomonadota > Alphaproteobacteria > Hyphomicrobiales > Devosiaceae > Pelagibacterium > uncultured Pelagibacterium sp. The sequence continues at coordinate 73,374 of NZ_CAXAXY010000001.1, forward strand.
AAGGGATCGTCGATTTCGATGATGGTGGAATTGCTCGGCGCGGCCCTTACGGGTGGGCACTTTTCCTTCGAGTTCGACTGGTCGGGACACAAGGGCGCGCAGACGCCGCATACCGGGCAGTTGATCATCCTGATCGACCCTTCACGCGCGGCGGGTGAACCGTTCGACCGGCGCGCACATACACTGATCGCGGCAATGCAGGATGCGGGGGTTTCGCGACTACCGGGTCAGCGCCGCGCGGAAATTCGTGCCCAAACGACACAAAACGGCATACCCATTACTGCAGAAGACCTTGCCAGTCTCAGAACATTGGCAATAGCCTAAAACTTGAACAAACCCACAGGACAGCGGCCGCGCTCATGAACAGCACCCTCCCCAAGCCATCCGAGAAAAGCTCGCAGCGCCGGTCGCAACATTCCATCGCCGAAACCTTGCGCCATCTGCGGCAGGGCAATGGCTTTACCCTCAATGAACTGGCCCGGCGGTGTGATTTGGCCCCCTCGACGCTGTCCAAGATCGAGAACGGGCAGATGTCGCCGACATACGATACAATTCTGAGCCTGGCCGAAGGGCTGGGGGTGGACGTCGCCGATCTTTTTTCAGAACGCCAGACCACAACTGTCAGTGGGCGCCGCACGGTAACGCGCGCCGGAGACGGGGTTCCTCTCGATACCGCGCAATACGACTATCAGATGTTGTGCACCGATCTGGCAAACAAGCAGTTTGTACCGCTTCGAGCCAGAATAAAGGCGAACTCGGTTTCCCGATTTGACGGCATGCTGTCCCATCCCGGTGAAGAGTTTGTTTTCGTGCTGTCGGGAGAGATCGAACTTCATACGCAGTTTTATGCACCCACCCGGCTTTCGGTGGGTGACAGTTGCTATTTCGACAGCACCATGGGCCACGCGCTCATCAGAGCCTCGGAAGAGGATGCCGAGGTGCTCTGGATATGTTCGCGGGTCGTCGAGCCGCTCAGGGGATGACGCGCCGCACTCAGCCCGCATCACCGCACCATTGCTGAACGGAGCTGCCTGACACATGCGGTCGTCAAAAATCATCAATGTCGTAGGTTGTCACGCCGAAGGCGAGGTCGGCGACGTAATAGTGGGTGGATATGCACCCCCACCCGGCGAAACCATCTGGGAGCAGGCACGATGGATCGCTGCCGACGACCGGCTGCGTAATTTCGTTCTCAACGAGCCGCGTGGTGGCGTCTTCCGGCATGTCAATCTTCTGGTACCGCCCAAGGACCCGCGTGCAGCGATGGGCTGGATCATCATGGAACCGATCCATACGCCCCCGATGTCGGGATCGAACTCGATCTGTGTTTCGACCGTGCTGCTCGATACGGGCATCATTGAAATGACCGAGCCTGAAACCCGCTTCACCCTTGAAGCGCCCGGCGGGCTGATCGGGGTCGTGGCGACATGCGAGAATGGCAAAGCCACCTCAATCCGCGTTACCAACCACCCCAGTTTTGCGGCAAAGCTTGACGCTGTGATCGAGGTCGAGGGGGTCGGGACCCTTCGGGTCGATACTGCTTATGGCGGGGACAGTTTTGTTCTTGTCGATGCCCATCAACTTGGGTTTTCCCTTGTTCCGGACGAGGCATACGACCTTGCCAGCATGGGTATGAAATTGACCCGCGCCGCCACTGATCAGCTCGGATTTTCTCACCCCACGAACCCGGACTGGTCCCATATTTCATTTTGCCAGTTCACCGCTCCGGTCCAGGATATCGATGGGATAAAGACCGGTCGCAACACTGTCGCCATCGAACCGGGAAAGCTCGATCGCTCACCAACCGGCACGGGCTGTTCGGCGCGCATGGCCGTTCTTCATGCACGCGGCGAGTTGGCGGTTGGTGAGGACTTTCATGGCGTTTCGATCATTGGCAGCCGCTTTGCCTGCCGGATCGAGCGCGAAACCACGATCGGCGACACACCGGCCATAGTTCCATCCATCTCAGGTCGGGCATGGATAACCGAAACCAGGCAACTCATGCTCGATCCGTCCGATCCCTGGCCGGAGGGATATCGTATCGGTGATACATGGCCCGCAGGCACGCCGGGGTGAAGCCCGGCGTCAGATCACCGTAAAGCCGTGGGCGTAAGGGTCCCGGTCGTCAATGAAGATGGTGTTGAACCCGGTCTGGCGGGCCCAGCCTCCGATGGAGGGGATGATGGCTTCGAGGCTGCCCACCCGGGCCGCTGCCTCGATGCGACCGGAAAACAGTGAGCCGATAATGCTTTCGTGGACGAATTCGTCGCCCACGGCGAGCTTTCCCTTTGCGGTCAATTGCGCCATGCGCGCCGAAGTGCCGGTGCCGCAGGGCGAGCGATCGATCGCCTTGTCGCCGTAAAAGACGGCGTTGCGGGCCGTCGCGCCGTGTTGGGTCGGCTGTCCGGTCCACTGGATGTGGCTCAACCCGCTGATTTGGGGGTACTCGGGGTGCACAAACTGGTATTTTTCGTTGAGCGCCGCGCGCAGCTTGGGCGACAGGCCGATCAGTTCGGCAGCCGAGAAATCGGCCATGTCGCGAAAGTTTTTTTGTGGCTCGACAATCGCGTAGAAATTACCGCCATAGGCAACGTCGACGACGAGCTCTCCAAACCCTTCGATCTCGGCGGTCAGCCCTTCAGCGTGGAGGAAAGACGCCACGTTGGTCAGGCGCACTTCCTCAACGAACCGACCCTCCTGACGATAGGTGATGTCGACCTTGCCCGCGGGTGTTTCAATCGAGAGCTTTCCCGGTTCGCGCGGGGCGATCAGCCCGTTCTCGATCGCCATCGTGATGGTGCCTATGGTGCCGTGACCGCACATGGGCAGGCAGCCCGAGGTTTCGATGAACAACACCGCAACCTCGCAATCGGGGCGCGTGGGCGGATAAAGAATCGAGCCCGACATCATGTCATGTCCGCGCGGCTCGAACATCAGCCCGGTGCGGATCCAGTCGAATTCGGCCAGAAAGTGCGCGCGCCGTTCAAGCATGGTGTTACCCTTGAGCAGGGGCGCGCCGCCGGCGACCAGACGTACCGGATTGCCGCAGGTGTGTCCGTCGATGCACTGGAAGGTATGCTGGCTCATAAACCTCTTCTCAAAAACGGGTTGCCCGGAACGGCGTGATGTCGATGGAAGGCGGGGTATCGTCAACCAGATCGGCGATGATTTCTGCAGTTCCAGCCGATTGCGTGAGCCCCAGATGCCCATGACCGAATGCCAGAATGACACGGGAATGGCCCGGCGCAAGATCAATGACCGGCAGGCTGTCGGGCATTGAGGGACGAAATCCCATCCAGCGGCGTCCACCGGCGGTCCTGAGTTCGGGCAGAAACCGCGCCGCCTTGGCCAGCAAGGCATCGGCACGACTCATCCGCGGTGCCAGATCGAGCCCGCCGAGCTCCACGCCCCCACCGACCCGGATGCCGTCACCGATGCGGCTGACCACGAATCCGTGCCCTGCAAAGGTGACATGAGTGCGCAGATCGAAAGCGCCCTCAGGCAAGGTCACATTGTAGCCGCGCTCGGTTTCGAGCGGCAGACTGATCCCTAACGTCCGCGTCAGCCGGTTCGAATGGGCGCCTGCGGCCACAATGACCTTATCGAATACGAGACTTTTATCTGAACCGGTCAGTTCCACGCCGTTTTCGGTGGGCGTGATGTCTGTGATCTCGGATCTGACAAATGTGGCGCCACGATCCTGTGCCCTGTCGGCGATTGCCGTGGTCCAGAGCGCGGGGTCAGTGACGTTTTTCCAGTCAGGGGTGAACCCTGCATGGGTAAAGCGCGGAGAAAGACCCGGCTGGATTTCGGCAATCGCTTCGGGGCGCGTGAGAAGGTCGAATTTGACACCCACGGCCTCGCGTTCTTCCCAACCGGGCAGGCTGGCCCGGAATTCGCGCTCGCCCTCGTAGAGTTGCAATTGCCCCTCGCGGCGCAGCAGCTCTTCGAGATCGCAGGTTTTCACCAGACGCTCGAGCGCGGCAGCGGAGTGGCCCATCAAGGCGCCTTGCGCCACGACCGCGTCACCGTAACGGGCGGGCAGGCTCGCCTTGAAGAAGGCCAGGAGCCAGGGTGCAATCTTGAAGGCATAGGCGGGAGGAATGGAAAGCGGCCCGTTGGGGTCGAGAAGCCAGGCAGGCGCCTTTTTCATGATGCCGGGCGTTGCCAGCGGAATGACATCGGAAAAGGCAAATGCACCTGCATTGCCACCCGAGGCGCCGGAGGCCACGCCCTGGCGGTCCAATATCGTTACCGCGTGCCCGCGTTCGGCCAGCGCCAGTGCGGCGGTCACGCCAATTACCCCTGCTCCGACTACCGCGACGCGCATGGCATTTCGATCCCCGTTCAGCACCGCACCGTGTATATCGACGGGCAACAACTCTGTCGACATAGAAAATATTGGCTATCGACACCCTTCCCCGCATCAAGATCCATCCTTATGAATGAATGCAGGAAAAGGGATGGGTGGCATGGCCAGAGATACCGAGCAGGCAAGAACGGAAGGCACCGGCACGCCCAAACGCGGGTCGGGTTCCAGCCATGTCTACAAGATCCTGCGCAACGAGATCATCGATCTCAAGCTGGCCCCCGGCAGCCCGATGGACGAGTTGCAACTCGCAGACCGCTTTTCGCTGTCGCGCACCCCGATCCGCGAAGCTCTCGTGCGGCTTTCGGTCGAAGGGCTGATTACCACGCTGCCCAACCGGGCCACCATTGTTTCTACAATCGACTTTCTCCATCTGCCTCAGTTTTTCGACGCGCTTACGCTTATGTACCGCGTGACAACGCGACTGGCTGCGGGCCATCACAGCGCTGACGACATTGTCCGCATGCGTGCCAAGCAGGAGGAGTTCACACGGGCTGTGGAGGCCCGCGACGCGCTTGCGCTGATTGCCACCAACCGGGACTTCCATCTCGAAATCGCGCGGGCCGGCGGCAACAGCTATTACACCGAGCTTTTTGTGCGGCTGCTCGACGAGAACCGGCGAATCCTGCGGCTTTATTATTCCTCGTTCAACGACGAGTTGCCGCGCAAATACGTGACGGAACATGACCAGATGATCGCCGCGATCGCCGCGCGCGATGTCGAGGAGGCCGATCGGCTGGCCAGCGCTCATGCAGAGCAGATTGTCACCCAGATTCAGTCCTACATCACCGCCGACAAGCGCATCAACGCACATATGTCTTTGTAGCAGCGGATCGAGGAGGAGCTCGACGCATTAAACCGTGCGCCCGAAATTTCTGTCGACAAACAAAATACAACGCGTATTATTGGGGTTCAAACGCCGAAACCGCCATGATCGAGGAGACGTCGCGATGGCCGCCAGCATCTTTTCAGGATGCATTCCTGCCCTGATGACCCCCTGCAAGCCGGACCGAACACCCGATTTCGACGCCTTGGTCCGCAAGGGCGAGCAACTGATTTCTGCCGGCATGCGCGCTGTCGTCTACTGCGGATCGATGGGCGATTGGCCGCTCTTGAGCGATGCCCAGCGCATGGAAGGTGTCGCCAGACTGGTTGGTGCGGGTGTGCCCGTTATTGTGGGAACCGGCGCGATCAACACGGGCTCGGCTGTCGCCATTGCAGCCCATGCCCAAGAGGTTGGGGCACAGGGCCTGATGGTCATTCCGCGCGTCCTGTCGCGCGGCCCCTCCACCACCGCGCAACGCCATCACTTCAAGGCAATCCTTTCGGCGGCACCCGACCTGCCCGCTGTGATTTACAACAGTCCCTATTATGGCTTTGCAACACGCGCCGACCTGTTCTTCGCGCTGCGTGCGGAACACAGAAATCTCGTCGGTTTCAAGGAGTTCGGCGGCACCGAATCTCTGACCTATGCTGCGGAAAACATCACCAGCCAGGATGATGAGATTTCGCTGATGATCGGTGTCGATACAACGGTCTTCCACGGCTTCGTCAACTGCGGTGCGGCGGGCGCCATCACCGGGATCGGCAATGTCCTGCCCCGCGAAGTGCTCCATCTGTGCGCCCTGGCGCAGGCGGCAGCCGGTGGCGATGTGGATGCTCGTCAACGCGCCCTCGAACTCGAAGGCGCACTTGGCGCTTTGTCCTCATTCGATGAAGGGCCGGACCTTGTGCTTTTCTACAAGCACCTGATGGCGATCAAGGGCGATGCCGAGTATGCCCTCAATTTCAACGAAACGGACGCCCTCACCGACAGCCAGCACGGCTATGCCGAAAGCCAGTTGGAACTGTTCGAGAACTGGTACGCGCAATGGAGTACCCTGCCCGGCGCGGTCCAGATATACGCCTAGCCGGAGGTTGTCGGGTAACCAACCCATTAGCGCGGGTAATAGTGCGTCAACAGCGTGACACGGGGACGACGTAGTGGACTTGAACATCGTTTAACAAAGAGAGATGTTCGTGACCCACAATCGTTTCGTTGTCGTCGTTCTGGATGGCCTGCGGCCTGATCTCGTTACCCTCGACAGGATGCCCAACCTTGCCCGCTTCCGCGAAGAGGCGGCGGTACTGGGCGGAAGCCGGGCGCTCTATCCCAGCCATACCAGGGTCAACAAGACGGGCCTTGGAACCGGCACGACGCCGAAATATCACGGCATCCATTTCAACAAGATCGCCGGCGGCACACTCAAGCCCGGCGGCATTCTCGATGTCGGCGATTTTGCCCAGATGGCTGGTCTTGACCCCAGCGCGGACCTTGTGACGGCAACGCCGCTGGGCCAGACACTGGCCGATGCTGACCGGACCATGGCGGTCATCCATTGCGGCGCCTCGGGTGCGCCCCAATTGCTCAACTACCGTGCGGCCGAACGCGGACAACATTATTTGTCGCTGGCCGGACCGCAGTTCAGCTCTGAACGTTTATGGTCTGCGGTGGAAGCCGAGCTGGGGCCCATGCCTTCTCCGAGCGGGGTCAATCTCGAACGTTCGCGCTATGCGGTCAGAGCGATGACCGAAATCGTCTATCCCCAGCTTTTGCCGGACGTTACGGTCGTTTGGTCGGACGAGCCTGACAAATCCCTCCATGTCGACGGCTTTGGCGGGCCGGTAAGCGCAGCGGCACTTTCCCATGCCGACGACCTGGTCGACGAGGTCATCAAGTGGTGGCGCGGGCTGGGCGATGACGCGCCCAATCTGCTGTTTCTGTCCGACCACGGACATGTGGAAACCTCCGGCGCGATTGCACTGAAAGCTCTTTTCGCCGAAACCGGCCTGCCGCTCACCACCGATCCGGCCCAACCCGGTGCCTTGCTGTTGCCGTTTGGCAGCGGCGGCATTTATCTGCGCGATACCGACAGCTCGGTCCTGGCCGATATCGTTTCCTGGATGCAGGCCCAGCCATGGTGCGGCAATCTTTTGACCGCCGGCGGCGACGGCGTGGCCGGTGCGATCCCCGGCACGTTTTCGACCAGCCTGCTCTCACTCGATCATGAACGCGCACCTGACCTGTTTTTTCAACTGCGCCGCATGGACGCCGATGGGCATGAACGGCAGTACGGCCATTGTCTCAATGCGGGCGACAAGGGCCCGAGCGGGTCGAGCCATGGCGGGCTGCATGCGGAAGAGCTCGCGACCGTATTTTTTGCCGCGGGGCCGGACTTCAAAAGTCATTTTCGGACGGAAACCGTCGGCGGCATGGTGGATGTGGCCGCAACCATCCTGTCGCTGTTCGGCATCGAGCAGCCCCAATCGATGGTCGGACGACCATTGGGCGGATTGCTGGTCAACGGCACCGAGCCTTCCGATGCGCTGCCTGAAGTGGAAACCGTATCGGTCAGCAACGGCGCCTTTGAGCAGCATCTGCAGATCCGCAGGCTGGACCGCCGTACTGTTGCCGATCATGGATGGGTGGGATGAAACGGCTGGGCACCGGGTCCGGGGGTCGGTGCCCGCTCAATCCATGCAATCGAAAAAGCTGCGGATGATGGCCAGATCGCGCACGTCGCTGTTGCACGCCGCCACCAGTGAGTAGGAATCGGCAAGGTCGGCAATTGGGATGGCGCGCAGGCGCGGTTCGGACTGCACGGCCTCTCCATAGGTGATGCCAATACCCAGGCCGTTGCTGACCGCCTCGACGGCCATCGGGGTCGACCCGACGGTCATGATATCGGGCAAACGCACGCCCAGTTCGACGGCGCGCCGCTCGAAACGCCAGCGGGCGAATGAGCGAGAACTGGCAAGAACCACAGTGGTTTGCGCCATTTGGGCAATGGTAATTTCGGGTGCTTCGAACAGCGGGTGCCCCTTGTAAACCAAGGCCATGTGAACGCGCTCTTCGATCGGCCACAGGTAGAGCCCGGCGGCATTTTCAGGTTGGGGCATGAGCGCCACATCGGCGTCCCGATTGCGAAGCAGATCGGCGCATTGGCGCCAACTTGCGTTGTCGAAGGCCAACTCGATTCCCGGGTGCCGCTCCTTGAACCGGCTCAGATAGGACAGCGCCGGCTGAGATGCCGCAGCGACCACGCGCAGGAGCCCCTTATTGAGGTGGGCGTATTCACCCATGCGCTCTTCGAGCACCAGATAGAGGTGGCCGATTTCTTCTGTCACCGAATGGATTTTGCTTCCGGCCGGGGTCAGCACGAGCCCGGTGCGCCGACGCTCGAACAGCCGTGCGCCGATCTCGGCTTCGAATTTGGCCACGTTCTGGGTGACCGAGGATTGGGTCACCCCAAGCGCCTTGGCCGCGCTCGAAAATCCTTTGTGCCGGCACGCGGCGTTGAAGGCGACGATCTGGTGATGATTGATTTTCAATGGCCGTTCCCGGAGCGTGATCGATGTATAAACAGCGCTAATACTACATCACCGCGACGTGACAGTTCGATGATATCGGCGGGAGAGTTTCAATTTGAATGCGTCTACGAGGCCCCGTTGCTCAAGCTTATCCATATGACCGATCTTCATCTGACCGGAACCGGCGAACTCCATTTCGGTCATGACACTCACGAGGCGACGCGGCAGGCGCTCGATCATGCCCGCACCCATTTCGCCGATGCCGGATTTGTGGTCATCACCGGCGACCTTGCCAATTGGGGCGAGGTTGAAGCCTATCGCAAGTTGAAGGGCCTTTTGGCCGACTATCCGCTGCCCGTCTATCTGATGATCGGCAATCACGACAATCGGGAGAACTTCCTGTCGGTGTTCGGCGAGCGTCATCGGTTTGACGCACCCTTCATGCAGTACTGGGTCGATCATGATCGCTATCGGCTCCTGTTTCTCGATACCCAGACCGCCGGCACTGCAGGTGGCGCCTTCGGCAGCCACCGCCTGCGCTGGCTCGATCAGCGGCTGGCCGAAAGCGAGCGCGAGGTGCTGATGTTCATGCACCATCACCCCACCCCGACCGGAGCTTTTGCAATGGATGCCAAAGGGGTTGCGGACTGGGACGCCTTTCACAAGGTCCTGGCTCGGCACAGCGCAAAGATCCGGCATATTTTTCACGGCCATTGCCACACGGACATGCAGGGCCATGTCGAGGGCATTTCCTTTTCGGGCCTGCGCTCGATGGGCTCGCAAGTCTATCCCGACCTTTCGACCGATCTGGTCTCGCGCTGGGAAGGCGCGCCCCATTACGCGGTTGCGCTGGTCGGTGAGCGCAGCCTTGTGACCCACCAGCAGGATTTCACCTATGCCGGCGATGTCCACACGCACCCAAGGGGTCAGTTTACCGATTTCGTGGACAATTGCGCCAAGCGGGGTGTGAGTGTTCCCGACGCCGATCCCGACCCGCTGGAGATCGCATCATGACGCTATCACTGCCTGTCCCCGCCCCCTCCTTCGCCGCGATGGCGGAGCCCCGTTCAATCGCACGCAAATCTCCGGCCTTTGCCATCGAAAATCTCGCTGTCAGCGTTCCATCTCAGGGCGGCAGGCTCGACCTCGTCCACGATGTGAGCCTTTCGGTGTCTCGTGGCGAGTGCCATGCCATCGTTGGGGAAAGCGGGTGCGGCAAGACCGTGACATGCCTGGCGGCGCTCGGTCTCATGCCGCGCAGTACACAGGTTTCGGGCTCGGTGCGATTGGGGGAAACCCAGTTGCTGGGCGGGAACCGGGCCGAGCTCGAAGCGGTGCGGGGCCGCAAGATCGGCATGATCTTTCAGGATCCCCAGGGCGCGCTCAATCCGGTGCGCACCATCGGCGTGCAACTTGTCGAGCCGCTGCGGATGCATATGGGCATGACCCGGAAACAAGCACGCGCCAGAGCCTGCGAGCTCTTGGCCATGGTTGGCATTTCCGCGCCCGAAACGCGGCTCGACGCCTATCCGCACCAACTTTCCGGCGGCACCTGCCAGAGGGTGATGATCGCGATGGCCCTGACCACCGAGCCCGAGATCCTGATTGCAGACGAGCCGACCACAGCACTCGATGCGACTGTGCAACTCCAGGTTCTGGACCTGCTCAGGTCGATCCAGCGCCAGCGCGACCTTGCCATCGTACTGATTACCCACGATCTTGGCGTCGTCTCGGAAATCTGCGACCGGGTTACAGTGCTCTATGCGGGTCGATCGGTGGAATCGCGATCCATGACCGATCTGTTTGACCGACCGCAGCATCCCTATACCCGCGCGCTGCTCGACTGTCTGCCCTCGCTCGACCCGCAAGCACCACCACCGGCTGCTATTCCCGGCGAGGTGCCCGGCCCGCAACAGCGCGTTTCGGGATGTGCTTTTCATCCGCGCTGCTCGCACGCCACCGCCCATTGCGCACAGGTTCTTCCCGAGCGTGTCGCCCTCGCAGCCGAGGACATGGTGCGCTGCCACAACCCGCTCGGTTCGACCGGATTCAGCGTTCAATGACTACGTTGCTCACCCTCGACAATATCGAAAAGACCTTCCATGTCGCGGGCGAGGGCATATTCTCGCCGCGGCGCGCGCTTGCCGCCGTCGGCGGAGTTTCGCTTTCGATCGCTCCGGGTCGGGCGTTGGGGCTGGTGGGAGAAAGCGGATGCGGCAAGTCCACGCTCGCCCGTATCGCCACCCATTTTCTCGACCCGAGTGCCGGCATGGTTCGCATCGACGGGCGCAGCCTTGATGCGGTTGGGCCGCAAGAGCGGCGGCAGTTAAGGCGCAGCGTTCAGATGGTTTTCCAGAATCCGGCCGGCGCGCTGGATTCGCGCATGACCATTGGCGACCAGATCGAAGAGGCGGTAGGGATTGCCTTTAGCGGCTCTCAACCAGATCGGCTCGCCGAGCGCGACCGCCTGCTTACGCTTGTGGGCTTGTCCACCGACATGGCCGAGCGGTTTCCGCACCAGATTTCAGGCGGGCAGAAACAGCGTGTGGTCATTGCGCGCGCGCTGGCGGCCCGGCCCAAACTTCTGGTTTGTGATGAACCCCTTTCGGCGCTCGACGTTTCAGTGCAGGCCCAGATTCTCGGTCTGCTTGAAAAGCTGCGCCGGGAATTGGGGCTGGCCTATCTGTTCATTTCCCACCAGCTCTCCAGCGTCCGCTATCTTTGCGACGAGATCGCGGTGATGTATGCGGGGCGGATTGTCGAATACGGTCCCACGGCCGAAATCTTTGCAACACCGCGTCATCCTTATACGCGGGTCCTGCTCTCTGCAGCGCTGGATCCGCGCCGCGATCGGCGGGACGAGGCGGCCATCGGCGAGCCGCCCAACCCCCTCGCCCTGCCCGCGGGATGCCCCTTCCATCCGCGATGCGCCCACGCCATGCCGATTTGCAGCACAGAGCGGCCGCAATTGCGGCAAGACGGTACCGCCCGGCAGATCGCCTGCCATCTCGACTGATTGCACCGACAGCGTTACCGGGATTGGGAGAGTGGATCGAGCCGGTCGCGCAGCCAATCGCCCAGAATGCTCATCGACAGGGTCGTCAGAAAAATCACGCTGCCGGGAAACACGGCAATCCACCACGCATTGAGAAGAAAATTGCGCCCCTGTCCCAGCATCAACCCCAGGCTCGTGTTGGGCGGCTGCACGCCCAGGCCGAGAAAACTCAGGCCGGTTTCAAGCAGCACGGTCGCCGGGAAATTGAGCGTGAGCTGAACGATCAGCGCGCTGCCGATATTGGGCAGGATGTGGCGCAGATAGATCGTCGACTGGCTGAGCTCGAGCCCCTGCAGCGCCATGACGTAGTTCTGCTCTTTGGCGCTCAGCACCATGCCGCGCGTCAGGCGGGCATAGACTTCCCATCCTGCCAGCCCCACCAGCAGGAGGAATATCCATAGTCCACTCCCCGCGATCGCCATGAAGAACAGGACGAGGATGATGAAGGGCACAGCCGCCTGAAAGTCAACGGCCGCCATGATGATCTGATCGACCGGACCGCGAAAATGAGCGGCCACAAACCCCAGCAGCGTGCCGACGACGGCGCCGACCATGGTGCCGAGCGCTGCGATCAGCAGGCTTGTCCTCAGGCCGAAAAGAATGCGCGACAGCACGTCGCGCCCGATCTCGTCGGTTCCAAGCACATGGTCCCATCCGCCACCAGCAAGAAGAGGCGGCTGGAGGCGTGCGAGAATATCGGTGTCACGATAATCATAGGGCGCCAGAAAATCGGCACCCAGTCCCAGAACGATGAGCGCGACAAGGAAGATCAGGGCCAGCTGCGTTGTCAAAGGCATGTTGTAAAAGAGCTTTTTCATGATTTGCGCAGCCGCGGATCGAGCCATCCATAGGCGATGTCGACGGCAAGGTTGGTGAGGACCATTGTGGTGGCGGTTGCAAGGACGATGATCTGAACGACGGCGAGGTCTCGGCTCATGACCGATTCAGCCAATAGCCGGCCGATGCCGGGCCAGGCAAAGACGGTCTCGACAATTATGGCCCCAGCCACCAGATCGCCCAGCCGCAAACCCAGGATTGTCACCAGCGGGATCGAGGCGTTGGGCAGTGCATGCAGGATCGTCCGTCGCTGTGGGCGGATGCCGCGGGCCCGGGCTGCCAGCATATAGGGTTGATTGAGAACATCGAGCATGCAGGAGCGCGCGAAACGTGCGATGGCGCCGGCGCTTGACAGGCCCAATGTCATCACGGGCAGGATGAGATGAAGAAGCGAGCCGCTTCCAAAAGTGGGAAGCCAGCGCAGATGGAGCGAAAACAACAGGATGAACAGAATGCCGAGAAAGAAGTTCGGCATCGAAAAGGCCATGACCGACAGCGACATGACGAACCGATCGAGCGCGGTATTGTGGCGCAGCGCTGCGATGATCCCCAGCGGCAAGCCAATGGCGATGCTGAGTGCAAGGCTGGTAAGCCCCAGCACAATTGTGGCCGGCAGACGTTCGAGAAAAAGTTCGGCCGCAGGCATCCCGGTCGCGATGGAGTATCCGAATTCGCCCTGGAAAATGCCACCTAGAAAGGCGAACCACTGCTCGTAGAGTGGCCGATCCAGGCCCCAGCGTTCACGCATGCGCTCGATCTGGAGCGGATCGGCATCGGGCCCGGCGATGATGGCGATTGGGTCACCCGACAGCCGGACCATAAAGAACACGGCGACGGCCACGACCAGAAGGGTAATGCCCATGCGCATCGCGCGGGCGGCAACAGGGTGGGCTTTCACAAGTCCGAACTCCCGGAAATTGAGGCGGATGGCACAGACGCGCCACCCGCCGCTGATCCTTATTCGAAAGAGAGATTGTTGGGGCCCAGATCCATCATCCAGAAAGAATAGGGCTGCCAGTCAATGCCTTCTCGGACACCGAAATATTCGACGTGCTGGAACAATTCCATTTGCGGTGCCTCCGCCTCGACGATATCGAGCGCTTCGTTGAAATAGGCGACACGCTCATCGGCATCGAGAGTGGTGTTGAGCAGATCGTGCAATTCAAGCAAGTGCGCGGGCGGGGTCCAGGTGTACCGGAAATCGTCAGGGTTGGTGCGGATCGAGGTGGCACCCCAGGCATTGATCATGGGATGGGTGAGATCGGGCATCTGCATGCCGTTCGACCACGCGCGCATATGCCATACCCCCTCGACCAGCGCTCCACCGCCCTCGGTCGAGGACTCGATGGTCACGTTGATCCCCGCGTCGCGCCACATCTGCTGGAGCACCTGGGCGACTTCGAGGTAGTTGGTGTAATACCCGCCATTGATGCGGAAGATGAGGTCTTCACCATTGTAGTCCGAAGCCTCAAGGAGCCGCGCGGCTTCTTGCGGATCGTAGAGGGCCGCCTCGCGACCGGAAAAGATTTCCTCACCATGGCTGGGAAACACCAGCTCGGGTAGCACCTGGGAGTCGCCACCCCAAAGCGCTTCGACCACCGCCTGACGATCGACGGCATAGGCCATGGCGCGGCGCAGATTGGCATCGTCCATGGGAGCCTGGACCGTGTTAAAGACAATCACGCGCGAATTGTCGATCAACGCCGGCATGAGTTGCACGTTGCCGGCTTGTTCGAGCGTGCCCTTCTGGTCGGGAGAGATATCGGTGATCATGTCGAGTTCACCGGTCATCAGCCCGGCGATCCGGGTCGACATCTCGGGAACTTCGAGGAAGGTGATCTCGCGGGCCGGCGGCAGGCCGCCCCAATACGCGTCGTTTGATTCAAGCCGGATGAATTCACCCTGCCGCATTTCAGCAAGCTTGTAGGGACCGGTGCCGATGGGGGCGAGATTGAATTCTTCGGGACCGAGTTCGAGATAATAGTCTTTCGGTACGACCTTTCCCATGGTGGCGGTGAAGCGATAGGGAAAGATGGGATCAGGAGCGCTGGTGGTGAAGAGAACCGTGTCCTCATCGACCACCTCGACAGCGGTGAAGTTGCCGAAATAGGTGGGGCCGACAGCAACGAGGCGGTCCGCGCCGAACACCCGTTCTTCGCCAAACGAGAAGGCGACGTCTTCCGCCGTCATCGGCGTTCCGTCGTGGAAGACCACGTCGGTGCGGATATCGACTTCCCATTCCTTGGGAGAGACATTGCGCCACTCGGTGGCCAGGGACGGGGCCAGTTCGGTCCCGTTGCCGTTGCCGCCTTCCCAATAGGCGCGACGGATCAACTCGTCGAAAATCGAATAATTGACCCGCTGGCCGACATTGGAAATGTTGAGGCCGGGGCCGAAACCGGCGGGCAGGGACTGCACGCCGATGGTAAGGGTTGGACGATCGTCCTGGGCGGCGGCGGGTGCCGCCATCGCCAGAATCGCGGCCGATACCATGACCACCCTTTTGAGGACTGTCATATTGCTCTCCGTTCGTGAATAACTTGCTCACGACCTCGGGGGTCGTCGCCGGGGACGTTAGGGAGAGGCAATAAACGGGCAATGACACAATATTAACACGGCTAATACCCGCGTAAGGCAGGCGCCATTTCCAATGCCGGCGAAGTCGCCGATTGCCGGGCCGAATGCTTCCATGCTCCCTCAATCAGCTCCCATGCCGCGAGATGGCGATCCATTTTTCGGGCGCGTCTTTACAGGTGCAAATCCGTTTGGTAACGTTCCCAAAAATGGGAGGAAGCGGCTGAGCCGCATCAAGGCATGACCACGCGCCGGAACAAACAGCCGACGATCATAGACATTGCGGAAGTGGCGGGTGTCTCCAAGAGCACCGTCGCGCGCGCCTTGTCGGGGTCGCCCCATATCGGAGAAAAGACGCGAGAACGGGTGCTTTCCGCTGTGCGGGCGCTGGGCTATGAGCGCAACCATCTTGCCCATTCCCTTCGTTCGGGCAAGACCGGACTGATCGGCCTGGTCATCCCCGATATTGCCAACCCGTTCTGGGCCGAAGTGGCGCGCGGCGCTCAGGATGCCGCGGCGGCCAGCGGCGCTTCACTTTTGATTTTCAGCTCCGACTGGGACCCCGAGCGCGAGGCGCATCATTTGCGCGCCTTGCGCCAGGCGCGTGTCGACGGGGCCATCGTCAATCCGGTTGCCGACAATGTGGACGGGCTGGGCCGGTTCGGCCTCCCGGTTGTGCTTATCGGGTCGAGCGCCGAGCGGTTTCCCGAGCTCTCGAGCGTGGGCAGCGATATCGCGCAAGGCGTTGCTCTGGGCCTCGATCACCTTGCCAGCCTCGATCATCACCGCCCGGCGCTTCTGGTTGGCTCGGCAAACCGTTTGGCCCGCGTGCGCTTCATGCGCGTGGTTCACGACTATTGCATTGGCCACGATATCGATCCGGCAACGCTGGTGATCGAAGAAGGCAGTTATACAGTCGAATCGGGGCGCGCGGCGATGCTGCGCCTGCTGGAACGCGACCCGAAGGCGGCCCGGTGCGTCTTTGCCGCAAACGATCTGATGGCACTCGGCGCCCTGCTGGCCGTGCGCGAAGCCGGACTGCGCTGTCCCGACGACGTATCGATCCTGGGCTTTGACGGCATTCCCGCGGCCGCCTTTTCAGATCCCGGTCTGACCACCATCGAAAAGCCGGCCCGCGCCATCGGCGTCGAGGGCATGCATCTGCTGGCCGAAACCATCGAAGGCAAACTCGAGCATCGGCGTGTCCTGCTCGACTGCGCGCTCACTTCGCGCGGGTCGCTGGCCCATAACAGCGACCTCGGTCCGACCCGCCTGATGGCCGTGGGGAGCAACTAGCCATGAGCCTTGACGAAAAAGAGCTGGCTTCAACAGTTTCCAATTTTGGGAACGTTCCCAAAAGCGCAAAACGTGTTTCACGGCGAGCTGCGTTGGGCTTCAAGCTCCGGGCCTGGTGGCCCTACTACGCTATGATGGCTCCGGGCATCGTCTATTTTCTGGTGTTTCACTATTTCCCCATCTACCAGGCCAAGCTCGCCTTCGAGGATTTCCGGATTTTCGGCGACAACCTGTTCGTGGGCCTCAAGCACTTCGACACGTTGTTCGACTCTCCGGCCTTTTTTCAGGTTCTCGCCAACACGCTGATCATCTCGGCCATGAAGATGGTTTTCGTCTTCCCCGTGCCCATCTTCATTGCGCTGTTCATCAACGAGGTGCGCAGCACCAATTTGCGCCGTTTCATTCAGTCGGCGATCTATCTGCCCCACTTTCTGTCATGGGTGGTGATCGCCGGCATCTTCATCGCAGCGCTCTCGCCTTCTAGCGGTGTCGTCAACGATATCGGGCAGGCACTCGGCTTTGCGCCCCGGTCCTTCATGACCGAGTCCGGCTCCATTCGCTGGGTCATTGTGTTTTCAGAGATGTGGCGCACGGCGGGCTGGGATTCGCTGCTCTATTTCGCTGCGATCATGGCTATCGACCCCCAGCTTTATGATGCTGCGGAAATGGACGGGGCCAATCGCTGGCAAAAGATCGTGCACGTCACCCTGCCCGGCATCACCCCGACCATCGCGACCCTTTTCATCCTCAATGTCGGCCTGTTCATGAATGCGGGGTTTGACCAGGTCTTCAACCTCTCCAACGACGCCATCCGCGACCAGATCGATATCATCGACACTTATGTCTATCGGATCGGCCTGCAGTCGGGTCAGTTCTCGCTGGCGACAGCGGCGGGCCTGTTCAAGGGGGTCATCGGCATGGTGCTGATCGTTGCCGCGCACACCATTTCCAAGCGCCTGACCGGCAAGGGAGTGTGGTAATGGCCAACGCCAATTCCACCCGTTTCGAGCGTCTCGAACAAACGATCATCGTATCGAGCCTTTTGCTCATGGTGGTCGTGACGGTCCAGCCGATCCTCAATCTGCTCGCCATCTCATTTTCGGACTCCGCACAGGTGCCCGGAATGAGTGGCCTCGCCGTTGTCCCGAGGGGATTTTCGCTCGATGTCTGGACGCTGCTGATCGCCAATCCCGAAGTCCAGCGGGGCTTGCTCAATTCGCTGTTCATCACGATCACCGGCACAATCCTCAACGTGACCTTTACGGCGCTGATGGCGTGGGCACTGTCGCGCCCACGGTTGCCGGGGCGCCGCATCCTGTTCGTTTTCGTGCTGGCCACCATCGTCTTCGAACCCGGCCTGATCCCCGACTATTTCGTGGTGCGCGAGTTGGGCCTGCTCAACACCTATTGGGCGGTCATTCTCTATAAGCTCGTCAACGCCTGGTATCTGATCATCCTGATCCGGTTCTTTGAGGAAGTGCCGGGCGAATTGCTCGAGGCTGCAGAACTCGATGGCGCCAATGCCTTCCAGACGCTGTGGAAAGTGGTGCTGCCGCTGACCATGCCGGCGCTGGCCACCATTACGCTGTTCTATCTCGTCTATCACTGGAACGAGTTCCTGCGCCCGATGATCTATCTCAACGATTCCAGCATGCATCCGCTGCAGGTCGTTTTGCGCAAGTTCGTTCTCGACGGCGACAAGTCCTCGATGGTGGGGCTTGCGGCCATGTCGAACTATCAGGGCGCGGCCCAGATCAGCACGCGGGCCCTCAATGCCGGCATGATCATGCTGACCATCCTGCCCATTCTGGCGGTCTATCCGCTGATCCTGAAATTCTTCACGAAGGGCACCATGAGCGGTGCCCTGAAGGGATAACACAAGCAAAATTCCAACAAGGAGGAGGACCAGATGCTTGCAAGACACCTTATGACCACGGTCGCTGCCGTGGCGGCCACGCTGAGTTTGGGAGGCGGCGTTCTCGCGCAGGACACCCCGACCGTAACCATCATCGCGCACGACAACCCAGGCGATGCCGAGCTTTTCGAGCGTATCGAGGCGGGCATGGCCGACGCCGGAACACCGGTTAATATCGAACTGGTCGGGCTGCCCAGTTCGGGCTATGCCGACGCGCTCAGCCTGCGCCTTCTATCGGGTGAAATCCCCGACATCATCTACTTCCAGGGGGCCGATGCCGAATTTGCCAATCAAGGCATATTGGAGGATCTGGGTCCGTGGATCGAGCAGTCGGAGCACATCCAGAACGCCATGTGGCCGCACAATGAAGCGCGCATGGAGAACTACCCCTACCTTCTCTACATCTTCCCGGCGCGGACAAAATCGGCAGTGATGCGCTCTGACTGGCTCGAACAGAGCGGGCTCGACGCACCGACAAATCTCGATGAATGGACCGCGTTCCTCACCGAGATGTCCCAGTCAGATTTCGACGGCAATGGCGAGCAGGACACGTACGGCATTCTGGCGCCGGACAACACCGCCGAACTCGATGCCATTTTCAACCAGTCGTTCGGTGTATCGGCGACCTGGCTCGAAGACGAAAACGGCGAGTGGATCCATTCGCGTGTGTCGGATGCAGAGCGCGACAAGCTGGCCTACTACCAGATGCTCTATGCCGAAGGCATTCTCGATCCCGAATATGTCACCTCCAACTGGGAAGTGAAGGAAGACAAATTCTATTCGGGCCGCGTTGCCGTGATCATGGGCACCGCCGGTCCGGTGGTCGAGATTTACAAGACCAAGATGGCCGAGGCCAATCCGGGCGCCGATCTCGC
>NZ_CAXAXY010000002.1:0-88441 GCF_963972885.1 uncultured Pelagibacterium sp.
GCTTGCGCAACTCTTCGGCGACAAAGAAGAAATAGTTGATGACGTGCTCGGGCGTTCCCTTGAAGCGCTTACGCAGCACGGGGTCCTGGGTGGCGATGCCGACCGGGCAGGTGTTGAGATGACACTTGCGCATCATGATGCAGCCAGCCGCGATCAGCGGGGCGGTGGCAAAGCCGTATTCATCGGCACCGAGCATGGCGCCGATCAGAACATCGCGGCCGGTGCGGAAGCCGCCATCGACCTGAAGGGCCACGCGTGAACGCAGACGGTTGATAACCAGGGTCTGATGGGTTTCGGCCAGACCGATTTCCCATGGGCTGCCGGCATGCTTGAGCGAGGTCAGCGGCGATGCGCCCGTGCCCCCGTCATAGCCGGCAATGGTGATGTGGTCGGCACGCGCCTTGGCGACGCCGGCGGCTACCGTGCCCACGCCCACTTCAGAGACCAGCTTGACCGAAATGGCGGCGTCGGGGTTGACGTTCTTGAGGTCGTAGATGAGCTGGGCCAGATCCTCGATGGAATAGATATCGTGGTGTGGTGGCGGCGAAATCAGAGCCACGCCCGGGGTCGAATGGCGAATCTTGGCGATCACCCAGTCCACCTTGTGGCCGGGGAGTTGTCCGCCTTCGCCGGGCTTGGCACCCTGTGCGACCTTGATCTGGAGCATGTCGGCGTTGACCAGATATTCGGTGGTGACGCCAAACCGGCCCGAGGCGATCTGCTTGATGGCCGAGCGCTCAGGGTTCATGGCGCCGTCAGCCAGCGGCTTGAAGCGCTTGGGGTCTTCTCCGCCCTCGCCGGTGTTGGACTTGCCGCCGATCTTGTTCATGGCCATGGCGAGCGTTGTGTGGGCTTCGCGCGAAATCGACCCGAAGCTCATGGCGCCGGTGGCAAAGCGCTGCACGATGGCTTCGGCGGGCTCGACTTCGGAGATGTCGACCGGTTCGCCGAGCGGCTTGATCTCGAACAGCGAACGGATGGTCAGATGCTCGGCGTTCTCGCCGTTGGCGGCGCGGGCGAACGCGTCATAGCGCTCCTGGGCGCTTTCGGGCGTATCGTCCTTCAGCCGCACTGCATGCTGGAGGTCGGCGATGGTGTTGGGGCCCCAGGCATGGGCTTCCCCACGCATGCGATAGGCGTATTCGCCGCCGACCTCAAGGCTCTTGCGCAACACGGCATCGTCGGAAAAGGCGAGGGTGTGGCGGCGCAGGGTTTCCTCGGCCACTTGTGCCAGGCCCACACCTTCGATGGTGGTGGCGGTGCCGAAAAAGAAGCGCTTGACGAATTCGGAGGAGAGCCCGACCGCGTCGAAAATCTGCGCGCCGCAATATGACTGGTAGGTCGAAATGCCCATCTTGGACATGATCTTGAGCAGACCCTTACCCACCGATTTGATGTAGCGGTAGATGACTTCGCCGGCATCGACTTCGGCGGGAAATTCGCCTTCGGCGTGCAGCGCAGCGAGGGCCTCGAAGGCCAGATAGGGGTTGATGGCTTCGGCGCCATAGCCGGCCAGAACGGCGAAGTGGTGCACTTCACGCGCTTCGCCGGTTTCGACCACAAGGCCCGAGGAGGTGCGCAGCCCCTTGCGGATCAGGTGATGGTGCACGGCAGCAGTGGCCAGCAGCGCAGGGATGGCGATCCGGTTTGCAGCGACCAGACGGTCGGACAGGATGATGATGTTGTAGCCGTTCTGGACCGAGGATTCGGCGCGTTCGCACAGCGCGTCGAGCGCGGCCTGCATACCGGCGGTGCCCTTTGCGGCATCGTAGGTGATGTCGAGGGTTGCGGTATGGAACTGGTTATCGGCCATGTCGCCGAGCGCGCGGATCTTTTCGAGATCCTCGTTGGTCAGGATGGGCTGACGCACTTCAAGGCGCTTGGTGGTCGAAAGACCTTCCAGATCGAACAGATTGGGGCGCGGGCCGATGAACGAGACAAGGCTCATCACCGATTCCTCGCGAATCGGGTCGATGGGCGGGTTGGTGACCTGCGCAAAGTTCTGCTTGAAATAGGTATAGAGCAGCTTGGGCTTGTCCGAGAGGGCCGAGAGGGGCGTATCGGTGCCCATCGAGCCGACGGCTTCCTGGCCCGTGGTCGCCATGGGCGCCCTGAGGACCTTGATGTCTTCCTGGCTGTAGCCGAAGGCCTGCAAACGGTCGAGAAGGCTCTCGGTGGTTGCTGGTGCCTTGGGTTCGGCTTCGGGCAGGTCCTCGAGCACGATCTGGGTCTTGGCGAGCCAGTTCGCATAAGGGTTCTTGCCGGCCAGAGCCTTTTTGATCTCATCGTCGGAGACGATGCGGCCCTCTTCGAGATCGATGAACAGCATGCGGCCCGGCTGCAGGCGCCAGCGCTCGACGACGTCTTCTTCAGGGATATCGAGCACGCCCGATTCCGAGGCGAGAACGACGTGACCTTCCTTTGTCACCAGATAGCGGGCCGGGCGCAGGCCGTTGCGGTCGAGGGTGGCAACGACGTAGCGGCCGTCCGAAAGCGACATGGCGGCGGGCCCGTCCCAGGGCTCCATCAGGGCTGCGTGGTATTCGTAAAAGGCGCGGCGCTCGTCATCCATCAGCGAATTGCCGGCCCAGGCTTCGGGGATCAGCATCATGGCCGCATGGGGCAACGGGTAACCGCCGCGCACGAGGAATTCGAGCGCGTTGTCGAAACAGGCGGTGTCGGACTGGCCTTCATAGGAGATCGGCCAGATCTTGGTGATGTCGTCGCCGAACTTGGGCGAGGCCACCGAGGCCTGACGGGCCGCCATCCAGTTGACGTTGCCGCGGATGGTGTTGATTTCCCCGTTGTGGATGGTCATCCGGTAGGGGTGAGCCAGCTTCCAGGACGGGAAGGTGTTGGTCGAAAAACGCTGGTGAACGAGCGCGATGGCGCTGTCGAACTGGGTGTCGTGCAGGTCGGGGTAGAACTTGCCGAGCTGGTCGGCCAGGAACATGCCCTTGTAAACGATGGTGCGGGCCGACATCGAGACGATGTAAAAGCCGTTGTCGCCCTGCACTTCGGGGATTTCGTTATAGAGCGTGTTGGAGATCACCTTGCGCGTTATCAGGAGCTTGCGCTCGAAGGCGTCGATGTCCTCGAGGCCTTCGGGACGGGCGACAAACATCTGCTCGATGATGGGCTGGGTGGCGATGACGCCTTCGGACAGTGCCGAGTTGTCGAAGGGAACGACACGCTCGCCGAGGATTTCGAGCCCCTCTGCGGCAATCGTCTCGCGTACGAGATCGGCGCAACGGTCGCGCAGGGCGGTATCGTTGGGATAAAAGATCATGATCGGGGCATAGAGCCCCGCATCGGGCAGGTCGAAATCGGCGACCTTGTTGAAAAAGGCATGCGGAATCTGGACGAGAATGCCCGCGCCGTCGCCCATGAGCGGGTCGGCGCCGACCGCGCCGCGGTGTTCGAGGTTCTCGAGGATTTCGAGCCCCTTCTGTACCACTTCGTGGCTCCTGATGTTCTTGATGTTGGCGATCATGCCGATGCCGCAGGCATCGTGCTCATTGGCCGGGTCATAAAGACCCTGGGCGGCGTTGCGTTTGGTCGCAGTGGTGCCCGGAAGTGCCGCAGCCGCCTCGATCAAATGCTTGTCCATTTCGCCCATATCAGGTCCTCGCCAAAGTTAACGGAAGGCAAGCCAATTCACCGTCCGTGCAGGTCGCTCGTTCGGGTCGTACAAGGATCAATGTACGGCTCGGGTGAGCAGACCGGTTTATTTACACTGGAGCGGCGCTGCATCCAAATGGCCGCTCAAATGAACCCCTATCGGGTTCCGCCGGGCCGCTCCTCCTCTTGATGGGCGGGCTTTGACCGGCGACACAGATCGGGCCGGGAGACGGTCGATGCTGCGATTTTCTGCCAAGACACTCCTTAGCACAGTCTCTGTGTGAAGGATTGCCTGTCATTTGTCAATAATGGACAGCAATGCTGCCCTAAAATTTGCGCGACACTCGCAGATTTTTTGCGCAGCGGCAAGTCCGGCCCGCCGATTTTAGGATGGGCAGACTAAAATGGCAAACGGGCGCGCCCGGTCAGGGGCACGCCCGCTCACAATGGAAAAATCCCGCCTTCTCTATTCGAGGTGGGATTTGATGAACCACAGATTCTTGTCGAGATCGCGCGAGAAGGCGGTCAGGATATCGGCGGCGTCGGCGTCACCGGCTTCATCGGTGGCGTCGATATCCTCGCGGACCTGATTGGCGAGCGCTGCGTAGCGTTTGGCCAGTTCGGTGAGGTGGTCATTGGTTTTGCGGATATCGGTGGGGTAGGCACCAAGCGTTGTCTGTTTGGCGACGATCTGGGAGGTGCCCAGGGCAATGCCGTCGAGCTGGGCAACGCGCTCGGCGATCACATCGACATGAGTGTCGAGGCTGGCGCGCATGGGGTCGAGCATTTCATGGATTGCAATGAAATCGGGGCCCTTGAGATTCCAGTGGGCCTGCTTGGTGATCAACGCCAGATCGATGGCATCGGCGAGGCGGGCGTTGAGGATGTCGATCACCACTTTGCGGGCATTGCCATCCTTGCCCAGGGAAATTGAGGGAGTGGCCATTTTTGAAAATTCCTTCTGCTGAAAACTGTCGGCTAATCAACACCGATGAGTGGTGTCGGGTTCCGTGGGCAAAAGAAAGGCGCGGTCCCTTTCGGAACCGCGCCCTGATGTCTGAGGGAAAGGCCGTTTAGTTGACGGTCTTGTCCTCGATGGTCTGGGGTGCGCTGGAAATCTCGATCTGGCGCGGGCGCTTGGATTCGGGCAGTTCGCGCTTGAGATCGATGTGCAGCAGGCCGTTTTCGAGCGAAGCGCCGGAGACCTCGACATGCTCGGCAAGCTGGAAGCGCAATTCGAAGGCGCGCTCGGCTATGCCGCGATGGAGGAATTCGCGCTTGTCACTGGCACCCGAGGCACGCGAACCCTTGACCTGCAGGTTGTTTTCCTTGGTCTCGATGGCAATGTCGCCAGACGAGAAACCGGCGACCGCGATGGTCACGCGGTAGGTATCCTCACCGGTGCGCTCGATATTATAGGGCGGGTAGGATTTCGCGTCTTCGGCAACCAGGGTGTCGAGGCGCGAGAACAGGCGGTCGAACCCGACGGTGGAGCGGTAAAAGGGCGAAAAATCAAGACGTTGCATTTTCAGTGTTCTCCTGAGTGTAGCAAGAACGTTTAGCTATGCTGCCGGGTCGGAGCTCCCATTTGAGGCGAGCGGTTTCCGGCGGCGTCCCCGGGTCATCCGGCGGACAGCGTAAAGATAGGAACCGCAAAATTGCCGTTCAAGAGGCGGAAAAATGCCCGGCTGAATTGAATATGAACGGGCCACTCAGGGAGCGGTCAGGCGGGGCGGGTTAGAAGGGTGCATGTGATGCCGGAAACGGTGTCATAACAAAGCGCAGGCGCCGTTCACCGCCCCCCGCAACGGCGTCTGCGCATCACTCTCGCGATGCATATTATTCCCGCGTGTCCGAACCGAAGAACCGGCAACCACCCCCGTTCAAGCCGGGGGCAGGCTTTTTTCTGGACACGCTTTGTAGTGCCTCGTTTACCCGGCCCCGCTATTGTCGCTGAGACGCCCAACAGACAATCGGTGCATATGGACGCGACGCCCACTGGACACGAGTTTGTCCACCTTGAGAACAATCCCATCCCCAAAGGCGCCCGGTCGGGCTTTTTTTCGACCAGCGACAAGGTTCGGCTGCGCTACGGCCTTTTCCCAAAACAGGGTGGTGGCGCGCGGGGCACGATCGTTCTGGTGCAGGGGCGCACCGAGTTCATCGAGAAATATTTCGAGACCATAGGCGATTTCCAGAAGCGCGGATTTGCCGTCGCCACATTCGATCTGCGCGGGCAGGGCGGGTCGGACCGGTTGATTGGTAATCGGCGCCACGGGCATGTGGAAAATTTCGACGACTACTGGACCGATCTTCACGATTTTCACAAGGGCATCGTCCTGCCCGACTGCCCGCCGCCCTATTATCTTGTCGGGCATTCGACGGGGGGACTGGTCGGGCTTCTGGCGGCAACGCGCGACCGGCTGATGTTTGATCGGGTGTTTTTGTCCTCACCCATGGTGAGCCTGCCGGGGTTGCCCTTTTCGCTCAAATGGTCGTCGCGGCTGGTCGATGCAGCACGGTTTATGGGACTGTCCACGGTGCCGGTGGGGCGGCGCGAGGACAAGGCGCAGACCGAAGCGGGGTTCGAGGGCAATCCGCTGACTTCGGACAAGGCCCGCTATATGCGCAGCGTGGAAATATTGAAGGCACGACCCGATCTTTCTATCGGGCTTCCCACGCTGGGTTGGATCGGATCTTCGCTGGCCGCAATGCGCCGGGCCAATGGGGACGACTTTCCATCACAGCTCAAGATCCCGGCGTTCATCTGCGCGGCGGCGCTCGATACGGTGGTCGATACCGGCGCGACCGAAGCTCTGGGGCTGCGGCTGCGGGCCGGGCATCATGTGATAATTTCGGGCGCACGGCACGAACTGTTCATGGAGACCGACGCCATTCGTGCGCAGGTCTTTGCCGCGTTCGATGCCTTTGTGACCGAACAGAGTGGTGATGAGCGATGAATGGTGCAAACGGAGCGAGAGGCTCGTGTCAGTGCGGCACGATAACATTTACCGTCTCCGGTCCCTTCGACAGTTTCTTTTTGTGCCATTGCAGCCGATGCCGCAAGGATACGGGCTCGTCCCATGCGGCGAACCTGTTTTCCTCAACGGCGGTTCTGGAATGGGTGAGCGGGGCCGACAGTGTTCGCACCTATCGTGTGCCCGGCACTGGGCATGAGAAGAGTTTTTGCATCGGCTGCGGGGCTGCCGTCCCCATTATCCAGATGAACGGCCAACTGCTGGTTGTGCCGGCGGGCAGTCTCGATACCGAGATCGCCATCGCGCCCACTGGTCATATTTGCGTTGGCGATGCGGCGGAATGGGACGAACAACTGTCCCAAGCGCCACGATTCGACGGACTACCCGGGCCGGGTTAGGCCTTTGTTC
The DNA here is from genome assembly GCF_963972885.1 of uncultured Pelagibacterium sp. Taxonomy (NCBI): domain Bacteria; kingdom Pseudomonadati; phylum Pseudomonadota; class Alphaproteobacteria; order Hyphomicrobiales; family Devosiaceae; genus Pelagibacterium; species uncultured Pelagibacterium sp. The sequence continues at coordinate 7,008 of NZ_CAXAXY010000002.1, forward strand.
GGCGGTCTGAATGGCACCTTTTGGCTAGGGGCGTGTACTGTTCCCTACTCCAGCATCGCGTCGCGCAGGACGCGCATTGCTTCTTCGTGTAGCTGCTCGGTTGCGGCGGCGATGCAGGTGCCGCCCATTTCGGCGCGGCCGCCATCCCAGGTGGTGACGATTCCCCCCGCTGCCTCGATGATGGGGATCAAGGGGGCGATGTCGACATCCTTGAGGCCCGCTTCGACGACGAGGTCAATATGGCCGGAGGCCAAAAGGCAATAGGCGTAGCAATCGAGTCCGTAGCGAACCTGCAGGGCGCGGGCGTTCAGCTCAGTCCAGGCGGAAAGATGGGGCCCGGTGAACATGTCGGGGTTGGTGGTGCTGGTGCGGGCCTGTGACAGCCTGGTCACGGCGCTGACGGCGGCGGGAACGCGCGCGCCGTTATGGGTGTGTTCGAGCCTGCCGCCGACAGCCAGCCAGCGTTCGCCGGTAAAGGGCTGTTCCATGAGCCCGGCAATGGCCTTGCCCTGATAGGTGAGCCCGATCAACGTGCCCCAGACGGGAACGCCGGAAATGAAGGCTCTCGTGCCGTCTATGGGGTCGATGATCCAGTTGAACCGGGTCGTGGTGTCTTTTGTGTCCCATTCTTCCCCGATGATGCCGTGATCGGGGAAGCGGGCGGCAATCGCTTCGCGAATGCGGGTTTCGGCTTCCCGGTCAGCCTCGGTGACCGGGTCGAAACCGGATGAAAACTTGTTATCCACAGCAAGTTGGGTTCGGAACCGGCCTAAAGTCGAGGTTCGCGCGGCGTCGGCGCCAGCGATCAGGGTTTGGGCGATGGCCTCGTCGCTGAGACCGGCTGGTGACGAAATTGTCATGGACATCCAAAATCTTGCGGGAAAATGAGTGTAATCGGTTGCAAAACCGCTTCCTTAACAGTGGGTTTACAGAAGTGATTCCTTTTTGCAACAGCGCATGCCGATTGCATACATCATCCCTTTGGCGGACTTGCGCTTTGGTGAAATAAGGTTCAAACACGATATTGCATGATGGATTGGTGGTTCTTTCGGCTCTTGCCGTTTGTTTTGAACCGCCAATGTTTCCTCCCTTGACTTGGGCCGCCCAGAGCGGCCCACTCTTTTCCTTCTGTGGCCGCCCGGCGCGGAACACCCTTTTCCTTCCCCAGATATTTCGTGATTTATTCGGCGGCCAGTTGCGTGCGCGCCAGCGAAACCGCATCGAACCGCACCAGCGTTCCCAGAAGGGTTTCGGCAAGCTGCTGCATGGCTGAAAAGCCCTGATGCTTTTGCAGGGTCAATTCGTGCATGTAGAGGTGGCGGGAAAATTCGATCTGGATGGCGTGGATGCCATATTGGGGCCGGCCATAGGCGCGGGTCGTGTGTCCGCCGGCATAGGGGCGGTTGCGGGCGACTTTCAGGCCAGCGCCCGCGAACACTGCTTCCACAGTATCGATAAGGACCGGCGCACAGGTTGTGCCGTAGCGGTCGCCCAGCACAACGTCGGGAGCCAGACGGTCATTGCCGCGATTGAGGCGCGGCATGGAATGGCAATCGACCAGGACGGCCACGCCGAAATGGCCGAGCGTTTCGCTCAACAGGGTTTGCAGGGTCTTGTGATAGGGCTTGTAGATGCCCTCAATGCGCATAAGCGCGTCTTCGAGCGCCAGGCGCTCACGATAGATGGGGCGATTCTCCGAAACGATGCGGGCAATGGTGCCCAGACCCGCCGCGATGCGCGGCGAGGTCGTGTTGAAATGTTCGGGCAGGGGATCGCGGAACATCTTGGGATCGAGTTCATAGGGCTCGCGGTTCACATCGAGATAGGCGCGGGGGAAATTGGCGCGCAAGAGCGGTAGCCCCATATGGGGCGCGCGCCCAAAAATCTCGTCGACCCAAGCGTCTTCGGACTGGCGGATGGCCATTTCGTTGAGCCGGGAGAGTTTTAAGAACCGGGCGGGATAATCGCGGCCCGAATGGGACGAGTTGACGATTATGGGAGCAACCTGTCGCCTTGGGCGGATTGTTTCAAAGGCAGGTCTGTCGGAATAGTCTGATTGCACACCCAACCCCTTGATGGCGCGGTCGTTGAAATGCAAGTTTGCAACGCGGCAACGCGCTTGTCCACAAAAGCAAAGCGGGATGAGGCGATTGTGACTGTTGCATGGGCCTTAGCTTTCGTAAAACATGCGAATCAAGCCAGTTGCGGCTGGGACAAAGACACTGGGACCTTTCATGAGCCAATCGTTGAACCGGATTTTGCTGGCCGAAGACGACGCCGACATGCGTCGGTTTTTGACCCGGGCGCTCAAGAATGCCGGCTATGACGTGGTGGCGTTCGACAATGGCAAATCGGCCTATGAGCGGCTGCGCGAGGAACCCTTTACGCTGCTTTTGAGCGACATCGTGATGCCGGAAATGGACGGGATTGAACTGGCGCGGCGCGCCACCGAACTCGACCCGGATCTCAAGGTGATGTTCATCACCGGTTTTGCCGCCGTGGCGCTCAACCCCGACAGCGAAGCCCCCAAGGGCGCCTCGGTGCTCTCCAAGCCTTTCCATCTGCGCGAGCTGGTGGGGGAAGTGGAGCGGCTGCTCGCCGCTTAGGATCATCGACTTCTTCTGGCGGTCGCCTCCCTTTTCCCTATGCACCGCGCTGTCACCCCGGCCCCGCCGAGCCGGGCCGGGTATCCGCAGCGTCCGGGACGGAGCTGTCGGCTCTGCCACTTACTGGATCCCGGGTCTTCGCCCGGGATGACGACTTGGGGAAGGGCCGGTTTTGTATGCGTTTTCCAGCGAACGTATTTTGAGGCTGGGTCAAATGGCGATTTCAGTCGATGGCGCCTTAGGCAAAGTGCGTCACAAGAGCTTCAAATAACGGCAAAAACCTATTGACCGCGACTGGCGTTTTGTGGTGTATCCGCCCTGCGCTTCGCCTTTGGCGGGACGCGGATTTAAAGAAAGAGTGGGCGTATAGCTCAGCGGGAGAGCACTACGTTGACATCGTAGGGGTCACTGGTTCAATCCCAGTTACGCCCACCATTCTTTCTCACCGGCCTGTCCGGGACTGCCTTGCAAGCAAGGCGATTTTTATGGGCACCGTCGCAGTTTTCCGATGGATATGCCGAGCGGGTGTATAGCTCAGCGGGAGAGCACTGCCTTCACACGGCAGGGGTCACTGGTTCAATCCCAGTTACACCCACCATTTTTCCAGACTATCCGATTGCTCGTGGCCGGAGTCGCGCCAAGATGGTGCGGTGTCCGATCTTCCTGCAAATTGCTCTTTACTGGCCATGACAAAGTGAAGGCGGGGGCAGGGTGTGCTGTTGCCACGGAGCGGTTGGGAGATTGGGCTCGAGGTGCCAAAAAGCGCCTCGAGCCGTAAGGCGCTCAGTCCAGCACGATCTTTGTGCCGAGAACGTTGAGGCATTCGCGGATGAATGCGGCAAGCGCCGTCCAGCCTTTTGCCGAGACCATGTTGCCGTCGACAAGGGCTTCGGTGGGAGAGAGGTCCACATAGGTGCCGCCTGCCAGAATGACTTCGGGCTCACAAGCGCCCAGCGCACCGACACGTTTGCCGCGCACCACGCCATCGACGGCGATCAGGATCTGGACGCCGTGGCAGATGGTGAAGATGGGCTTGCCGGTTTCGTGAAAATGGCGAACCATGTCCTGAACGCGCTTGTCGGTTCGGATGTACTCGGGACCGCGCCCGCCGGCCGCATAGACGGCGTCATACTCGTTGAGATCGACCTCGGCGAACGTCTTGTTGAGCTGGAAATAGTGCCCGAGCTTTTCGGTATAGGTCTGATGCCCCTCGAAATCGTGGAGGGAGGTGGCAATCATCTGGCCTGCCTTTTTGTCGGGGCAGACCACATGGACGATATGGCCAACGGCTTCCATCGCCTGCTGGTAAACGTAGATTTCGTACTCTTCGGTGAACTCGCCGACGAGCATGAGGATTTTTTTGGCGGGCATTGTCCGTCTCCAGATAAAAACGCGTGCAGGGGAGGGCCGCGTGGCGGCCCTCCCGAAATCGATCAGAACGGCGAGTCAGGGAAATAGAACTCGTCGGCATTGTCGATGGTGATCAGCGGGGCATCGAGGATGACCTCCCCACGTACCGGTGCCTGGCCATTGAGATTGGCGGCGGTCAGATACATGGCCGTCTTGATCATCGAGGGCGGATAAGGGGTCGAGATCGGCGTGCGCGGATCTCCGGCCCGGACCATCTCGACAATATCGACCATACCATTGGCACCGAGCGCGAATTTGATGTCGTCGCGGCCGGCCTGGTCGATGGCTTCGAGCACGCCGAGCAGCATGTCGTCATCATTGGCCCAGACCGCATCGATATGGGAATATTTGGCAAGGTAGTCCTGCATCAGATTGAACGCTTCATCGCGATTCCAGTTGGCGTACTGGACGTCGAGGATGTTGATGTTGGTGCCCTCGAGGGCATCCTGGAAGCCCTGAATGCGTTCGTCATCGATGACGGTGGGAATGCCGCGAAGAACGACCACGTCGCCTTCTCCGCCCAGTTGTTCGGAGAGCCAGTTGGCGGTGTTGGCGCCCACGGCGACATTGTCACCGGCGACATAGAGATCCTGTATGCTGGGATCGGTCAGACCACGATCGACGACGGTTATGAAGGTGCCTGCGTTCTTGACCGTTTCGACGGGGCCGGTGAGCTCCTCGGACGTGAAGGGCAGGATGACCAGCGCATCGGGATCGCGTGAGGCCTGCAGATCTTCGAGCGCACCGACCTGGGCGATGGCCGAGGGCGAGGTGTTCACGACGACGTCGATATTGGGAAAGGCCTCGCGGATTTCCGCGGCAGCCGCTTCGGCATGATAGACAACGCCGCCAGTCCAGCCGTGTGTCGCGGCCGGAATGGAAACGGCCATGACCTTTTGCTCCTCCTGGCCAAGGGCTGGTGCCGCCGCGGCGAGCGCAGCGACACTGAGCAGCGTGAACATACTCAAATATTTCATGGATTGTCCTCCCTAAATGATGAGCCAAGCGTATTGGTGGAAGTCATGTGGCTCGATCATGACCGCCTGGAAAACCTCTGGATCAGCATGGCGACGATGATGATGACGCCCTGAACGGCTGCCACGAGGTATTCGGAAATGAAGTCGGAAAGCACCATGAGGTTGGCGATCATCTCGAGGATGACGGCCCCGGCGATGGTGCCCCAGATGTGGCCCTTTCCGCCGCGGAGCGCAGTGCCGCCAATGACCACGGCGGTGATCACCTGAAGCTCCCACAGCAGCCCCGTCGTCGGGGTTGCGGCCCCCAGGCGCGGCACATAGCACACAGCGGCAATGGCCACGCAGATGCCCTGTATCACGAAGGCCGTGGTGCGAATTTTTGCGACCGAGATGCCTGAAAACCGCGCGACCTCTTCGTTGGCGCCGACGGCGGCACATCGGCGACCATATTTGGTCTTGTAGAGGATGAATGCCCCGATCCCGGCAACGATCGCGCAGATGACGATGGGGATGGGAATGCCCAGGACATCGCCGAAATAGATGGGCCGGAAGGGATCGCGCAGAGAGCGGTCGATCGGGATCGTGCCGCCATTGGACATGAAGGTGATGAAGGCCCGGAAGATGCCCATTGTGCCGAGGGTGACAATGAACGGCTCGATCCTGCCGATCGTGACGATCAGGCCGTTAAAAAGCCCGCACAGCGCACCCACGCAGATCACAAGGGCTATGCCGGCCACAATGGCATTGGCGCCGAGGCTGGGCACCAGGGCATTCATGAACATGATCATGATGCCGGCGACAAATGCCGTCATGGCGCCGACCGAAAGGTCCAGCCCGCCCGAGGAGATGACGAATGTTGCACCCACGGCGATGATGGCGACGAATGTCGAGCGCGTAAGAACGTTGGATACGTTGGTGGCAGAGAGAAAATCGGGATTGATCAGCACGCCGATTATAGCCAGAGCCACAAGGGCGATGAACGGGCCCAGATCGAACCAGTTGATGCGCTTGAGTATCGGTTCCTGCCCGGGAACCGCAATAATATCAGTCACTTGGTATTTCCTCCCCCGTTTTCGCCGATCCGGTGTTGCTGGTTGCGGCGAGAACGACTGCGTCTTCTGTAATCTGGTCACCGGTGAGTTCTGCTGTGATCCGGCCGCTGCGCATGACCAGCACCCGGTCACACAGGCCAACGAGTTCCTGAAGCTCCGAGGAGATCACCACGCAGGCTTTGCCGGCGCCAACGAGCTTGTCGATGAAGGCGTAGATCTGCCCCTTGTTGCCGATGTCGATGCCGCGGGTGGGCTCGTCGATGATGACGACGTCGGGATCGAGCATCATGATCTTGGCGAGCAGAAGCTTTTGCTGGTTACCGCCCGAAAGCTGCCCGGCCGTAAGCTTCTTGCTGCGGACCCGGATATCGTATTTTTCGATGGCGCCATCGAGCTGTTGGCCTTCCAGCCGCTCGTCGGTGTAAATGGTGCGGTAGAGCCATGAGAGCGCCGAAAGGACAAGGTTGGGCGCAAGCCGTTCACCGAGCAGCAGGCCTTTGCCCTTGCGGTCCTCGGTGAGATAGCCGACCCCCAGCTCCATCGCATCGGCGACCGAGCCGATCCTGACCGGCTTGCCGCGCACCCTGACGGTTTTCACATGAGCCGGGCGAAGCCCCAAAAGGCCTTCGAAAACCTCGGTTCGTCCCGCGCCCATCATGCCGCCGAAGCCCAGAATTTCTCCGGGCCGGGCGCTAAAGGAAATGTCATGGGCAATAGTGGAAACCTGCAGCCCCTCGACCTCGAGCAGGGGAGGCTGGGTGGAGACACCGCGCCTGGGCGGGTAGAGCATCGAGAGTTCGCGCCCGACCATCATGCGGGCCATGTCTTGCTGGGTCAGTTCGGACGCCGGGTGCGTGCCGACCTTCTCGCCATCACGCAGAACGGTGATGGTGTCGGCCAGCGCCTGGACCTCGTCGAGGCGGTGGGAGATGTAAAGAACGGCGACGCCCTGCCGGCGCAGGCGGCGCACGATGTCGAGCAAGGTTTCCACTTCATTTGCCGTGAGTACGGCCGTGGGTTCATCGAAAATCACCAGCCGGTGATCTTCAAGCAACGCGCGGGCGATCTGGACCAGTTGCCGCTGTGCAATGGGCAGGGTGTTGACCGGGTCGCGCGGTGACGCCGTCGCGCCGAGCTCTGCAAGCTTTTCGCGCGCTATCGCCTCCATGCGCGCATTGTCGATGATCCCGTTCCGGGTCAATTCGCGGCCCATGAACAGGTTCTCGGCGACCGTGAGGTCGCCAGCGAGCAGGATTTCCTGGTGAACGAGCACGATGCCCGCGTCTTCGGCATCGGCGGGTTTGGAGAATTTCGCGGTATCGCCCAGATAGCTGATCGAACCGGCGGTGGGTTGGATATAGCCCGAGATCAGGCGCATCAGGGTCGATTTGCCGGCACCGTTCTCGCCGATGATTGCATGAACCTCTCCGGCGCGGATCTCAAGATCGACGTCGCGCAGCACCTTGATCGGGCCGTAGCTCTTGCCCAGCCCTGAAAGCGCGATCAGGGGCGTCGGCTGTACGCTATCGCGTGCCGATTGATCGATGCTGGCTGTGGCAGTCATTCGAACACCGGAAGGATTCTGTCGCGCGAGCGTTCGATGTGCACGCGCATGGCGCGTTCGGCGGCGTCGGCATCGCGATGCTCGAAGGCGGTAATGATCGCTTCGTGTTCGGCCAGCGCCTCTTCGGTCACGCGCGAATGGAATAACAACCGGAAGATGTGAAAGTGCACATGCTGATGGGCAAGGATGTCCCGCACCAGCTGATTACCCGCCTCCTTGAGAATAAGATCGTGGAAGATCGCGTCCTGGCGCGCGAACTCCGAATAGCGGGCGCGCTCGTCGGTCTTGTTGCTCCGTCCGGCCATTACGCCTGCCGCTTCTGTAAGCTCGGCCAGATTTGACCCGTCGAGATTGGCAACCAGCCGACGGGCCGCGTCAGGCTCAAGAAGCAGGCGAAGCTCGTAGAGCTCGGAAAACTGGCCGCGCGTCAGTTGGGGCGCGGCGCTATAGCCCATCAAGTGGGTCTTGATCACCAGGCCCTCGCCCTCGAGACGGCCAAGGGCCTCGCGGATCGGGGTCTGGGAAACGCCGAACTCGCGGGCAAGCGTGTCCACGGTGATGCGCGATCCCGGGGGGATCTTGAGCGCCATCAGCTGAGAGAAAATGGTGTCGTAGATTTCACTGGCAAGCCCCGCCGGACGGCGGATCGGCGATGTCGCCGGCTCAGTTGTCGATGCGGTGGATGGATGTTCTTGCGCCATGTTTGCCTCTTGACATTGAGCGACTGCTAACACGATAGTCTGCGATATGCAATCAGATATCCTATAGGATTTTTAGTATGAGGGTAATGGCGGCTCAGGCCCTGTCGCTTGCGACAGCGTTGCTCGAAGCCAGGGGCGCAGAGCCTTCTCATGCCCGGCTGCAAGCCGAGGTGCTCGTCGAGGCGGAATTGCGCGGCCACCCTTCGCACGGGCTGCAAAGGCTGCCGCGCCTTCTCGCGCGCATCGATCGAGGGTTGATCGCTCCCAATGCAACCGGCAGCCAGACCTGGGCCGGATCGGCCTTTCTTGCGGTCGATGGCGAGGCGGGGCTGGGCCCGGTTGTTGCCCATGCCGCAATCGAACAGCTTGTCGATCGGGTCGAACAGACCGGCATCGCCATAGCCGGCATTCGGGATGCAAATCATCTGGGAATGCTGGCCGTTTACGTGCAATCGATCGCCTGCAGGGGCCTGATCGGTATCGTGCTCACCAGCAGCGAAGCGCTCGTTCACCCTCATGGCGGTGACAAGGCGATGATGGGAACCAATCCGGTTGCCATCGGCATGCCGACCTCGGGCGAACCCTATATTCTCGATATGGCAACCAGTGTCGTTTCGATGGGCAAGATCCATGATTATGCGCTCAAGGGAGAGCCAATTTCCCAAGGCTGGGCCCTGGGGCCTGACGGCGCGCCGACCCTTGATGCGCAACGCGCCAAGTCGGGCTCGATCGCCCCTTTCGGGGGCGCAAAGGGCTACGGGCTGGGGCTGGGATTCGAGCTTCTTGTGGCCGGCATTGCGGGCACGCCTCCCGCTCCCGAAGTTCGCGGCACGCTCGATGCCGATCATCGCGCGAACAAGGGCGACGTCATCATCATCGTCAAGCCCGGCAGCGCAGGAGTTGGAGCGGCTGTGTCGGGGTATCTCGACATGGTGCGCGACAGCAAATCGGACGGTGGCACTGTCACAATTCCCGGCGACCGTTCGCGGCAGCGCCGGCAACACGCGATAAGCGAGGGTTTTGAGGTCGACCCTCGTGTTTGGGAGGAACTCGCTGCGGCGGGTTCAGGTATCCCGGCCTCAGTCAGGAAATCGTATCATGAATATGTTTAGCGCTCTGAGAGCGCCAAGGGAGATCGTCTTCGGCGCCGGACAAAGAGCGTGTCTTGCCAGGATCGCCCGGCAATTGGGGGAGCGGGTGCTTGTCTGTACGGACGCGCGTTTTGCTGCCGAGCCGGTCTTTGCCGAACTCATGGCGTCGCTCAAGGACGCCGGAATGGCGGTGGAGATCGAGGCCGGCGTTCTGCCCGATGTTCCGGTCCAATCCTGCTTGGCCTCGGCCGAGCGCGTGCGCGGTTTTGCACCCGATGTGGTGGTGGGCATCGGCGGTGGCAGTTGTATCGATCATGCCAAATGCGTTGCAATCCTTCTCGCGCACGGGGGCGAACCCCAGGATTACTACGGCGAGTTCAAGGTTCCAGGGCCGGTGCTGCCCATCATCGCGGTTCCCACAACGGCGGGCACCGGATCGGAGGTGACGCCTGTGGCGGTGCTTTCCGATGCCGAGCGCATAATGAAGGTCGGCATTTCCAGCCCCCACATCATTCCCACCGCCGCCCTATGCGATCCGGATCTAACGGCAAGCTGTCCAAAGTCATTGACCGCAATTGCCGGGGCCGATGCGCTGACCCATGCGATCGAGGCCTTCAGTGCAACCCGGCGCGTTGCGAGCGCGGGCATGGCTCAAGAGCGCGTGTTTATCGGTAAGTCCGCGATCACCGATCATTTCGCGCGTCTGGCCATACAGACGATCTTTTCCAGTCTTGAACGCGCCTGCACCCATGGCGACGATATCGAGGCGCGCGAGCAGGTCATGCTGGGCGCTCTCATGGCCGGTCTGGCTTTCGGCACGGCCGGCACGGCCGCGGCACATGCAATCCAATATCCCATAGGGGCGGTTACCCATACGGCCCATGGCGAGGGGGTGGCGTGCGTTCTGCCCTATGTCATGCGCTTCAATCTCGAGGCGGATCCGGAACCGCTGGCCGAAATCGGGCGGATGCTCGGGCTGCCGGGTTCGGATGAAATCGCGCTTGGCAATGCGGCGGCAGATGCCGTCGCGCGCCTTTTTTCAGCCATCGGCATTCCGCCCACGCTCGAAGCGCTGGGTCTGCCCCACGACAAGCTCGAATGGGTCGGCACCCAGGCGCTGGGAGTTTCGCGCCTGATCGACAACAACCCCCGCCGGATCGACGCCCCCGCCATGGCCGCGCTTTTGCAGGCAGCCTATAGCGGCGACCGTATCCGGCTCCAAAACGCCATCGCCTAGGAGTCCCTTCATGTCATCTGCAGTCGTTGAGTCATCGCCCGTGGGCATGGATTGCTCTGCCTACGCGCAAGGCCTTTATATCGACGGGAAATGGGTGCCCGGTGGGGGCATTACCGTCATCGATCCTTCGACCGGCAACAGCATCGCGGAGGTGTCCGATGCAACGGTCGGGGATGCACGCGCGGCCGTCGATGCCGCTGCGCGCGCTGCGGCCGGTTGGCGTGCCACCCCGCCGCGCCAACGCGCCGGGATCCTGATCAAATGCTTTGAGCTGATGATGCAGCGGCAGGAAGAGCTGGCCTATCTCATTGCGCTCGAGAACGGAAAGTCGCTCGTCGATGCCCGTGGGGAAGTCGCCTATGCAGCGGAATTTTTCCGCTGGTACGCCGAAGAGGGCGTGCGCATTTCCGGGGAGTTCATGACGGCGCCGGCCGGGGGCAACCGTATCATCGTGGATTACGAGCCCATCGGAATTGCGGTTCTGATAACGCCGTGGAACTTTCCCGCCGCCATGGCGACGCGCAAGATTGCGCCGGCGCTTGCAGCCGGGTGCACAGTGGTGCTCAAACCCGCCAGCGAAACCCCGCTGACCGCCTACGCGCTGGCGGCTCTTTATTCCGAAGCGGGCATTCCCGACGGCGTCGTCAACGTCATCACCACCACCAATCCCGGGCCGGTCACCGCTGCAATGCTCGAGGATGCGCGGGTGCGCAAACTGTCCTTTACCGGTTCGACACCGGTCGGTCGCCTGCTGCTTGCCCAAGCCTCAAAGACCGTGCTGAGCTGTTCGATGGAGCTTGGCGGCAACGCCCCCTTTATCGTGTTCGATGATGCCGATCTCGAAGCTGCGCTCGATGGCGCGATGTTGGCCAAGATGCGCAACGGGGGTGAAGCATGCACGGCAGCCAACCGTTTTCTCGTTCAAGAGGGTATCCATGACCGGTTCGTCGAGAGGCTGACCGCGCGCATGAAGGCGCTCAAGGTCGGTCCGGGAACGGACCCGGACACCGGCTGCGGGCCGATGATCACGCGCAAGGCGGTGGACAAGATCGAGGCGCTGGTCGCCGAAGCCGTCGGGCGCGGCGCCAAGGTGGTGCTGGGCGGCAAGGGGCTCGACCGTCCGGGCTATTATTATCCGCCAACGGTCATGGTCGATGTTTCTCCCCATGCGGAAATGGCCAGGGACGAGATTTTCGGCCCGGTCGCGCCGGTCTATCGGTTCAAGACCGAGGACGAGGCCATCGCCATGGCCAACGATACCGAGTATGGGCTGGCCGCCTACATCTATACAAAAGATATCCGGCGGGGCATGGCCGTTTCGTCACGGATCGAATCGGGCATGATCGGGCTTAACCGCGGGCTGGTTTCAGACCCGGCCGGGCCGTTCGGTGGCGTCAAGCAAAGCGGGCTCGGGCGCGAAGGATCGCACCATGGGGTGATCGAGTTCATGGAAGCAAAATACATAGCCACGAGCTTTTGATGGCGGAACCCGACTATTTCCGCACGCGCGATCACGTACCCGATTTCGACGATCATGTTGCCCGGTATCGTGCGCGCAGCAGGCAGACGCGGGCTGGTCTGCCAAACCGCTGCGATGTCAGATACGGGCAAGGAGAGAACGCCAGCCTCGATCTTTTCTTTCCGATGGACAGGGGAGGACCGGCGCCGATCCACCTGTTCATCCATGGCGGGTATTGGCGCATGTTCGACAAGTCCGATTTTTCGTTCGTTGCCAATACAGTTTGTGGCGCCGGAGGGATCGCGGCCATCATGAACTATGATCTGATGCCCCATATCCGGCTGGAGACCATTGTCGGGCAGGTGCGAGCATGCGCGGCCTGGCTGGTCGCAAACGCGGGCTCGTTCGGGGGCGATCCGAAGCGTCTGAGCGTCTCAGGCCATTCGGCCGGCGCACATCTGAGTTGTTTTCTGGTCAGCAAAGACAGTCCGGTGCGCCCGAGTGCCATTCTGGCGCTGAGCGGAATTTACGATCTTGCGCCCCTTTGCCACTCGTTTCTTCAGCCGGATTTGAAGTTTACCGATAGCGAAATCGCCCGGTTCTCACCGCTCAGTATGGATATCGCGGGGCCCGGAGAGATCACCTTGCTGGTTGGAGACGCCGAGACCCCACCGTTCCATGAGCAGGCCCAGGCGCTGAGGACAAAATTATCGAATGAGGGATGTGCCGTCTCGTTCGAAGCGGTCGAGACGGCGAACCATATGAGCATTGTGGCTCAACTGGAAAGCCCCGGGACGCGCCCGGGACGGTTCCTGTCCGCGATGATTTGTTGATCGGCCTTCAAACGCCATGGGCCTAACGCGTTTCCAGAGGGCCTACCAATTGGTGAAGGAGCCATCCCTGCGGCGCAGATGCGGGGGTTCGGAATATTCGAACGCGGCGGCCTTGAGATAATCCTCGTTGACCTCGACGCCCAGACCGGGGGCCTCGGGCACGATGTAGTGGCTGCCGTCCATTTCGGTCTGAACAGGGAAGATATCCCTGTTGTCGAACCCCAGATCTTCCACCGGGCTCATGCGGCATTCGAGCCAGGAAAAGTTCGGCACGACGGCGGCCATGTGAACCGAGGCTGCCGTGCAGATCGGCCCGAGCGGATTGTGCGGCATGAGGTCGACATAATGGGCCTCGCACCAGCCTGCCACTTTCATGGCCTCGGTGAACCCACCCACATTGCAGATGTCGATGCGGGCATGCTGGAGAATGTCGCGCTCGAGATAGGGCATGAACTGCCATTTGGACGAGAATTCTTCGCCGATTGCGAAGGGCACCTCGGTCATCCGGCGCAGCGATTCGTAGGCCCCCGGTGCCTCGTCGCGGATTGGCTCTTCGAGGAAATCGAGCGTGCCCTGTCCGAGTTTCTGGCAGAACGAGGCGGCTTCGGCCACGCTGAGGCGGTGATGATATTCCACACCGAGAATGGCCGCGTGGCCCAGTTCGGCGCGTACGGCCCGGACCCAATCGACGGTAGCGGCGATCGATTCACGCGGTTCATAGACCGTTTCGGCTTCCTGGAATCCGCCCAGCAGGCGAATGCAGTGCCAGCCGGCATCAAAGGCGATCCTGGCCTTTTCCACCATCTGGGGACCGGGGTCGGCCGGAACCGTTGCAAAGGCGGGAACGCTCTGACGCGCGCGCCCGCCCAGGAGCTGATAGACCGGAACGCCGAGCGCCTTGCCCTTGATGTCGTAGCACGCAATGTCGATGGCAGAGATGGCGGCTGCGAGGACGCGCCCGCCTTCGAAATACTGGCTGCGATAGAGCTCCTGCCAGATCCCTGCGGTCTGCATGGGATCGCGGCCGATCAGGAACTCGGTGAAATGCTCGATGGCACCGACGACGGCCTTTTCGCGGAAGGAAAGGCCGGATTCGCCCCACCCATGGATGCCCTCGTCGGTTTCGATCTTGACGAGCAGTTGGTTGCGAACGCCTACCCAGACCGGATACGCCTTGATTGCCGTTATTTTCATTGATGTGTCTTCTATTCTTCTTGTCGGTTGGGTTGGCACGGCCGAGAGCGGCCTAGTTGAGAAGGTTCGGAAGCCAGGTCGAGAGTTCGGGGACGAAAACCAGAAGCAGAATGGCCGCGATCTGCGCGATCAGGAACGGCACAAGGGCTTTAAAGAGTGGCGAGAGACCGATATTGCCGATCTTCATGAGCACGAACAAAACCACTCCAAAGGGCGGTGTGATCAGCCCCATGGCGAGGGTCAGGATAATGACCATGGCGGCTTGAATCGGGTCGATCCCGAGCTGGGTTATCGTGGGCATGAGCAGAGGCACGAAAATGATGAGTGCCGCGCCGATATCGAGGAACATGCCCAGGATCAGCATCAGGACGACGACCCCGATCAGAAACAGGGTCGGATCGCCGCCAAAGAACGGCACCATCGCCGAAACGAAGCTCGAAATGCCCAACAGGTTCAGCGCGTAGGACAGGATGGCAGCCGCCGCGACCAGAAAGTAGATGGTCGCAGTGACCCGCGCCGAGACCACGACGGCGCGCCAGACATCGGCGATCGAGAGCGAGCGGAAGATCACAAGACCCAGGACGAGCGCCACAAATACCGCGATGCCGCCACCCTCGGTGGCGGTAAAGGCGCCAGTGACCATGCCGCCGACGATGACCACTGGCAGAATGGCAACGATTGCGCTCTCGATCAGCAACCGCGGCATCTGCTTGCGCTCGACCACGATCGCGGATTTGGGCAGGCCCCTGGTCATGGCGGTGACAAAGACCACGGCGACGCATGCAAGGCCCATGATCAGGCCCGGGATGACACCGGCGAGAAACAGATCGACGATCGAGAGCCCGGAGACCGCTGCCATGATGATGGCGAGGCCGGACGGGGGAATGATGGGCCCAACGATCGAGGACGAGGCCGTGACCGCAGCGGCGTACTCCTTGGTGTAGCCTTCTTCGGGCATCACCTTTAAAAAGAACCGCCCAAGGGCGCTGGCGTCGGCGACCGCCGAACCCGATACGCCGGCAAACAGGACTGATGCGGTGATGTTGGTATAGGCGGTGCCGCCGGGTATGCGTCCGATCACGAGCGAGGTCGCGCGCACGATCCGGTCGGTGATGCCGCTGATGTTCATAAGCTCGGCGGCCAGAATATAGAACGGCACGGCCAGGAATATGAAGCTGTCCACGCCGCCGAAAAAGCGCGTGATGATCACCTGGGGCGGAATGCCGAACTGCCAGATGCCGAACGTGCCGGCCAGGCCAAGGGCGAAGGCGATCGGGATCCCGAAAATGAGCAGCACAAAGGATATGGTTGCAACCCAGGCCATTGGATCACCTCATCAAAGGCGTTGAAGACATGCGCTAGAGGCGCTCGGGTTCGGCATTGGCCGAGGCAAAGCCCGAGATCGCGCACAGGACGATCTGAATGAGCATAAGAAGGGCGCCCGCAGGAATGGCGAGATAGACCCAGAACATCGAGATGCCCGAGGCGGCCGCGGTCTGGCGCGTGTTGGCCATGGTCGCGGGCCAGCCGTAATAGACCAGAAGCACACAGAACAATCCGCCCACCAGATAGGTGGTGGTCAGAACCAGATGGCGCCGATGCGGTGCCAAAAGCTCACCAAGGCTTTCGACGGCCATGTGCTCGGCATAATAGATGGACGCGGTACCCCCCAGCATCATCACCCAGATCATGGAATAGCGCATGATCTCCTCACCCCAGGGGATCGATGATCCCAGGATATAGCGACCGAACACCTGCGAGAAATTGAGGCCGCACACGAAGATGAAGATCGCTGCCGCGCTCCACTGGCAGACGAGGGCCAAGCCTTTCGAGAGGGTCTTTAACCGCATCGGATTCTCCGCTGAACGATGGCGGGCCGCCTCGCCAGGACGAGACGGCCCTGCGTGCTACTGGCCGTAGACCGAGGCCTCTGCGGTTTCAACGGCCGCTTCGATGCGGTTGAGAACATCTTCGCCGACCTGACCGAGAATGAACTCACGCACGGGCTGATAGACGGCGTCGCGGAACATGGACTTTTCCTCGGGCGAGGAAATGTGAACCTCGACGCCCATCTCGCGGATTGCGTCGATGGCGGCCCAGTCGCCGGTGGTTTTTTCCACGTTCTCGACAGCGGCCATCACGCGCGCGCCATCGGCGACGATCTGCTGATGCTCGGGTGTGAGCGAGGTGAACCATTCGTCATTGGCCACAACGATGTGCAGCCCGAACACATGCTCGTTGAGGGTCATGTATTGGGCGACCTCGGCAGCTCCGCCCGACAGGTGGACCGATGGCGGGCTTTCAAGGCCATCGACAACGCCCTGCTGGAAGGCCATCGTGGCTTCCGATCCGGCTATCGGGGTGGGGTCGGCGCCCAGCGCAGAGACCATTTCCATATAGACCGGGCTCTCCATGGTGCGGATCTTCATCCCCTCCATGTCCTGGGGCGTCTGAATGAGTCGCTCATTGTTGAGGAACGAGCGGAAGCCGTTCTGGGAAAATGCCAAGGCGCGGATGCCGGTCTGTTCGCGGATATCTTCGAGCATCCACTGGCCGAATTCACCGCTCATCACTTCCCAGGCGACCGGAGCCGAAGGGAAAAGGTAGGGCATGGACCAGGCCTGGATGGGGGCGTAAAAGCCGGCAAAGGCGCCATCGGAGGGCAGGGTCATGTGCAAGGTGCCCTGCTGCACCATCTCGGTGGTGTCTCGGACCGAGCCGAGCTGGTTGCCCGGGAAGATGCGGACGGTGAGATCGCCGCCGCTCTTGTTCTCGACATATTCCTTGAATGCGGTGACCGCGTTGAATTCGGGATTGTCGCCTTCATACATCTCCAGCGCAAAGCGAATCTCTTCACTCAAGGCAACCGGGGCGACAGCAAACGATGCCGCAGCCAAAAGGCCAGCGGATAGCGCACGGATTACAGACATATTCTCCTCCTATATTCTGCAGATTGTGGAAACAAACATCGAAATTATACAAAGTCAATGTCCGATTGTGTGGTAACGGCTTTGCGGGTAGACTCGGGCGAGCTTGGAAAAGGAGTGCGCTGGTGACTGAGGTTCTGGCATCGAGCGAACGCAGAGTGGTTCGGCCCCGGCCCCGCATGGGGTTGGCCGAATTGATGCGCGAAGACATCGTTTCGGGCGCGCTGCCGGCCGGAAGCCGGTTGAAAACCATCGAGCTGTCAAAGCGATACGGGGTCAGTACCAATCCGGTTCGCGAGGCCCTGCACCAATTGAGCGGAGAGGGATTCGTGGTCTTGTCGCGCAATCGTAGCGCGCAGGTGCGCAGCCTCGATGAGAGCTTCGTGCGCAATATCTTCGACATCCGTACCCTTATCGAGCCGTATCTGATCCGGGTATTTGTCGAGCAGGCCCATGAGGACGACCTCGAACGCGCCCGCGCCGTACAGCTTCGCCTCGAGCAGTCGCAGGGCGATCAGGTCGAATGGGACAGCCTCGACGAGGAATTTCACGGCATCATGTACAAGCGCCACTTCAATGGAGAGGCACGCGCCATTCGTCAGCGTCATGGTGAAGTGGTCAGAGCCCTGGCGCGCCGCTATCCGATCAGCTCGGCCCGCCGCGCGGCCGTTCTCAAGGATCACTGGGATATTATCGAGGCCGTCGCCGCCCATGATGCCGACAGTGCGGCCAGGATCGTCGAACGCCACGCCCGGGGTGCCGAGCGTCATTTGCTGCTTCGCATGCAGGAAGGGCGTTGATCGCCAAGACTGCGGCCGGTAATCATCATCGCCAGTGACGACCATTCGCACCGACGGCAAGCCTGGGCCCCGGCAGGGTAGGCGGCTGCCGCTCAGACTGAAATGGTCAGACCACCATCGACATAGAGGGTGTGACCATTGACAAAGCTGGCCGCGTCGGATGCGAGGAAGATGGCGGCGCCTTTGAGTTCGTCGAGATCGCCCCAGCGACCGGCCGGAGTGCGGGCCTCGAGCCAGGCTGTGAATTTTTCGTCTTCGATCAATGCCTTGTTGAGTGGCGTCTTGAAATAGCCCGGCGCTATGGCATTGACCTGCAGACCCTTTGCGGCCCAATCGGTGGCCATGCCCCGGGTCAGATTGCGGACGGCGCCTTTGGCGGCCGTATAGGGCGCGACCGAGGTACGGGCCAGTTCCGACATGGCCGAGGCGATGTTGATGATCTTGCCGTGCCCGCGCCCGAGCATGAACCGCGCGACAGCCTGGGCGACGTAAAAGACCGAGTTGAGGTTGGTTTTCATCAGCTCGTCCCATTTGTCGTGGGGGAAATCTTCGAGCGGGGCGCGGTGCTGCATGCCGGCATTGTTGATGAGGATATCGATGGGGCCGATCTCGGCTTCGATCTTGCTGACGGCGGCGTGGACGGCGGCGGGATCGGTGACATCGAAGGGCGCGATGTGGGCGTCGTGGCCCTGTGCCTTGAGGGTTTTGGCTGCGGTCTGGAGCTTTTCAGGGTTGCGGCCATTGAGGACAACGCGGGCGCCGTGCGAAGCGAGGCCTTGGGCAAGGGCGTGGCCGATGCCCTGGGAGGAGCCGGTGACAAGGGCGGTTTTTCCAGTGAGGTCGAAGAGGTCTTTCATGGGTGGCTCCTTGCAGGCAGATAAAGTCGAGGGCCCTGCGACGACTAGTGATTGTCTCTGGGCAGGCCTTTGGCATGGGCGATGCGCTGGTAGTTGACGGCGGGTTTGAGGACGGCACCGTCACCGAGTTGATCGACCAACCCGCGCTGGATTTCCTGCCAGGGGGTCTGGTGATCGGGGAAGGGGTATCCGCCCTTTGCGTCGAGCTCGGCGCGGCGGCGGGCCAGTTCCTCATCGCTGACCAGCATGTCGGCGATGCCCAATTTGAGATCGATGCGCACGCGGTCTCCGGTCCGGACCAGGGCCAGACCGCCGCCAGCGGCGGCTTCGGGGGAAGCGTTGAGGATCGAGGGGGAGCCCGAAGTGCCCGACTGGCGGCCATCGCCGATGCAGGGCAGGGCATGGATGCCGCGTTTGATGAGATAGGAGGGCGGGCGCATATTGACCACTTCGGCGGCGCCCGGATAGCCGATGGGGCCGGCGCCGCGCATGAACAGCAGGGTAAACTCGTCGATTTCGAGGGCCGGGTCGTCGATGCGGTGGTGATAATCCTCGGGGCCATCAAAGACGACGGCCTTGCCCTCGAAGGCTTCGGGATCATCGGGATTGGAGAGATAGCGCTGGCGGAATTCGGGCGAGATGACCGAGGTCTTCATTATGGCGTTATCGAACAGATTGCCCGAAAGGATGATAAATCCGGCATCCTCGGTCAGAGGTGTGTCGAAGGGGCGAATGACGTCAGGATCGAGGATGGGGGTGGCGCGGCAGTTCTCGCCGATGGTCTGGCCGTTGGCGGTGGGGGCGTTCTCGTAGATCAGACCCTTTTTCATCAGCTCGTTGACGACAGCGGGGACACCGCCGGCGCGGTGGAAATCCTCGCCCAGATATTCGCCGGCCGGCTGGAGATTGACCAGCAGGGGGATGTGGTGGCCGTGGGTCTGCCAATCCCTGATGGAGAGGTCCACGCCGATATGGCGGGCGATGGCATTGATGTGGACCGGCGCATTGGTCGAGCCGCCGATGGCCGAATTGACGGCGATGGCGTTTAGAAAGTTCTCGCGGGTGAGAATGTCGGAGGGTTTGAGATCCTCGTGGACCATATCGACGATGCGCTTGCCGGTGCGCCAGGCGATCGCCGCGCGATCCTTGTGGGGGGCGGGGATGGCGGCCGAGCCGGGCAGTTGCATGCCAAGTGCTTCGGCGAGCGAATTCATGGTGGTGGCGGTGCCCATGGTGTTGCAATAGCCCACCGAGGGGGCCGAGGAGGCGACAAGCTCGATAAATTCCTCATAGCCGATTTCGCCGGCGGCCATCATCTGGCGGGCCTTCCAGATGATGGTGCCCGAGCCGGTGCGTTCACCCTTGAACCAGCCGTTGAGCATGGGGCCGACCGAGAGCGCGATGGCGGGGATATCGACGGTGGCGGCACCCATGAGCATGGCGGGGGTGGTCTTGTCGCAGCCGATGGTGAGGACCACGCCATCGAGTGGGTAGCCATAGAGCACTTCGACGAGGCCGAGGTATGAGAGGTTGCGGTCAAGGCCCGCGGTGGGACGCTTGCCGGTTTCCTGAATGGGGTGGACCGGGAATTCGAATGCGATGCCGCCGGCCTCGCGGATGCCTTCGCGCACGCGCTGGGCGAGGACCATGTGGTGGCGGTTGCAGGGAGAGAGGTCCGATCCGGTCTGGGCGATGCCGATGATGGGTTTGCCGGATTGAAGTTCTTCGCGGGTGATCCCGTAATTCATGTAGCGTTCGAGATAGAGCGCGGTCATGTCGGGGTTTTCGGGGTTGTCGAACCAGGCGCGGGAGCGAAGTTTTTTCATAGGGTTTCTCCTGTTCCGCTGACGGCTGGCGCGGGGGAGGTGCGCCGCGTCCGTTGTTCGCGGAGGTAGATGATGAAGCTCGAGGTGATGATGATGGCGGCGCCGACCAGCGTGAGGGGGCGCGGCAGGTCGCCGAAGAAGAGATAGCCCAGAATGATCGCCCAGGGCAGGAGCGTATATTGTAGCGGGGCAACGGCGGCGGCATCGGCGAGTTTGACGGCGCGGTTGACGCAGATATGGGCGAGCATGGCGACCACGCCGAGCGTGCCGAGCAGCAGGAAATCGGGCACGGTGGGGGTAACCCAGCCGAATGGGGTGAGGATCAGACCGGCGATGAGGGCGCCGGTGATCTGGAAGAAAACAAGCGTCTTGTCGGGCGTGCCGCGCAGGGTGCGACCGGTGATGACCATCAAGGCAAAGGCCAGAGTGCCGACGACCGAAACGAGGATGGCGAGGGGATTGACTTCCCCCGAGGGGGTAAGGGCCACGAGCACGCCGACAAAGCCAAGGCCGATGGCGGCCCAGCGGATGGGGCCGACCTTTTCCTTCAAAAGGAACGGCGACATGGCGGCCACATAGATGGGGGCGGCGAGCCAATAGGTCATCACATCGGCCAGCGGCAGGAAATAGACGGCCCAGTAAAAGCAGAACACTTCGGCGGTGGAAAACACCACGCGGGCGAACTGAAGCTTCGGCCGCTCGGCGGAGAGAATGGGTTTAAGGCCCGATTTCCAGAGGAATGGCAACAGGATGACCAGAGCGACGGCGGAGCGCAGCAAGAGCACCTGGCCGACCGAATAGGTGGCGACCAGCCATTTGCCCATGGCATCGTTGAGTGAAAACAGGAACATGGCCAGCAGCATGATGAGCACGCCCATGCGGGCGGGGGACATCGGGACCGGTGTTGCCTTGACGCTGCTCATCTAGAGTTCTCCCTCGGCATTGGAGCGCCGATGGATGGCATCGGGGCGGGTAAAGAGTTCGGGGAGGAGTTCGATGCCCAACCCCGGGGTATCGGGCAGGGTGATCTGGCCGTCGCCAACGATCGGGAGGGCATCGACGACTTCGGTGTACCAGCCGGTATAAAGGGCGCGCACCGATTCCTGGATCAAGGCGTTGCGGGCGTGGAGCGAAAACTGGCAGGAGGCCATAAAGACCACTGGCCCGGTGCAATCGTGCGGCGCGACGGGGATTTGCTGGGCTTCGGCCATGCCGGCGATCTTTCTTGCTTCGGACAGCCCGCCACACCAGGAGAGATCGAGCATGGCGACCCCCGCGACGCCGGTGGCGAGATAATCGCGGAAGGCGTGGGGATAGGCCAGTGTCTCGGAGGCGCAGATCATGGCATCGGTGTGGGGGGCGTAGGCCTTGAGGGTATCGAGGCTGTCCATGCGCACGGGATCTTCGTGCCAATAGGTATCGTAGGGCTTTAAAGCGCGCGCGATGCGCTGGGCGGCGGGCAGGCGCCAAAGGGAATGGAACTCGACCATGATGTCCATCCTGTCGCCGACGGCCTTCCTGATCTTTTCAAAAGGTTCGAGCGCGATCTTGAGCTCAGCGGCCGAGATGTCGAGACCATGGGTGCGCTCGGCGGCGATATCGAAGGGCCAGATCTTCATGGCTGTGATCCCTTCATCGAGAAGGGAGAGCGCGAGCTCGTCGGCGCGGTTCAAAAAGGCGTCGAGGTCTTCGTAGGGGCCGATGGGCCTGGCATCGAGGCCCCAATTGTCGACCGACTGGGCGCGGTTGTCGCGGATATAGGAATAGCCCGCGCAGGTGTTGTAGGTGCGGATCGTATCGCGGGACTTGCCACCAAGCGCGACCGAAACGGGGACGCCGAGCGCCTTGCCGAAAATGTCCCACAGCGCGATGTCGATGGCCGAATTGCCGCGAGTTTCGACCCCGGCTCCGCGCCAGCCCAGATAACCGATGAGGTCCCGGTTGATCGCTTCGATCTGCAGGGGATCGCGGCCCACAAGCTTTGGGGCGACGGTTTCGTGAATATAGGCTTCGACGGCAGCGGCGCCGAGGAAGGTTTCCCCAAGGCCCGTAATGTTCTCATCGGTTTTGATCAGAACCCAGACGACATTGCCGAACTGTCCAAGGCGCAGGGTTTCGACGGCTGTGATCTTCATGGGCGGATCCGTGTCGGACAGTGGTTCAAGAAAAGGGCGGAGCCGAGGCTCCGCCCTTCTGGTCGGTCATGCGCCCATGAGTGTGGCGCGTGACCTGAATCGTCAGGGAGGAGACGATTATTCGCCGCGGATGGCGGCGAGCTCGGCCTGGGCGCGTTCGACAACGTCGGCACCGATGGAATCGGCGCTGCGCTCGTAAACGCCTGCAACGGCTTCGCGGATTTCGGCCATGGCTTCGTCCGAGATGTCGTTGACTTCGAGACCGGCATCGATAATGCGCTGCAGCGATTCATCGGACAGGGCACGGCTCGATTCACGCTGCACGGTCTGACCTTCAGCGGCGCAATCGAAGAGCATCTGCTGCTCTTGTTCCGACAGCGTGTCAAAGATCGGGCCCGAGAACAGGACCATGAACGGGGTATAGGCGTGACGGGTGTTGGAGACATAATCCTGCACTTCATAAAAGCGCGAGGTGTCGATCGTCACATAGGGGTTTTCCTGGGCGTCGATGGCACCGGTTTCCAGAGCCGTAAACACTTCACCGAAGGCCATGGGCGTTGCGTTGGTGCCAAGGGTCTGGAAGGTGTCGAGGAAGATGTTGTTCTGCATGACGCGGACGCGCATGCCCTCGAAATCGGCAAGCGATTGGACCGGGCGCACCGAGTTGGAAAGGTTGCGGAAGCCGTTTTCCCAGAAGGAGAGATTCACGAGGCCAACTTCGGGCATCATGTCGGAAATGTACTGGCCGAACTCGCCGTCGAGAAGCGCATCGGCTTCTTCATCGCTCGAGATCAGGAAGGGCAGGTCGAAAACACCCAGGGCCGGCTCGATGGCAACGAGCGGGGAGGTCGAGGAAATGACCATTTCGAGCGTGCCCGAGCGCAGGGACTGAGCCGACTGCAGATCGTCGCCCAGGGCCGAAGACCAGAAGGCGTTGACCGTCCAGGCGCCACCCGAGGTTTCATCGACGCATTGGGTGAAGGTATCGACGCCATCGGCGACAGGGTGATCTTCGGCAATGCCGTTGGCGATGCGGATGGTGCGGTCGGTGAACTGGGCATGGGCGGGCAGAGCCACGCTCATGGCCAGAGCTGCGGCCAGCGAGGTTGTGACGATGGTTTTCATTTTGAGAACTCCTCCATTGGTTTTTGGTGAACCCGAAATCAGCGCAGCCAATTGAGCGGCGTGAGCACGATCTCGGGGAACATAACGAGCAGGGCCAGCACGATGATCTGGGACAGGATGAATGGCAGAACGCCATACACCACCTTGCCCATGGGCACGCGCGAGACCCCGCTGACCACGTTGAGCACGACGCCAACCGGCGGGGTGATCAGCGAGATGCAGGTGGACATCACAAAGATGATGCCGAAATAGATGGGATCGATCTCTGCCGCCCGGATCATGGGCATGAGCACGGGACCGAAGATCAGGATGGTCGGGGCCAGGTCGAGGACCATGCCAACGACAAGCAGCAGGAGCACGATGCAGAACATCAAGAGCCTGGGGTTGTCGATGAAGGGTTCGACCAGACCGATGAGCTGGTTTGGAATGTTGGCCGAGGTGATCAGCCAGGACGTAACCAGTGCCGCAGCAACAAGGAACATCACGATGGAGGTGGTCTTTGCCGCGTTGACGAACACACGGTAAAGGCTTGACCAGGTGAGTTCGCGATAGACGACGCCGCCCACGAACAGGGCATAGACGGCAGCAACCACTGCAGCCTCGGTGGGTGTAAAGATGCCGAACCTTATGCCGGCCAGGATAATGACGGGCATGAACAGGGCCCAGACGGCAGCGCCTGCGGCCTTGAAGCGTTCACTGCCCGAGCTTTTGGGCAGGGTCTCGACCTTTTCCTTGCGGGCGACGAAGCCCCACATCAGCGCCAGCGAGACGGCCATCATCAGGCCCGGCACGATGCCGCCCAGGAACAGGCCGGTGATCGAGACGTTGGCGGCAACGCCGAAGATGATGTAGGCGAGTGAGGGGGGAATGACCGGAGCAACGATGCCGCCTGCGGCCATCAGGCCGGCAGCTCGCGGCACGTTATAGCCTGCATCGCGCATCATGGGCACGAGGATGGCGGCAAGCGCGGCGGAATCGGCGGCAGCCGAACCCGACATCGACGCCATGATGACCGCGGCCATCACAGCGACAAAGCCCAGCCCGCCGCGAATGTGACCCACGCAGGTGACGGCGAAATGGACGATGCGGCGCGAAAGCCCGCCCGCATTCATCAACTCGCCGGCCAGAAGAAAAAACGGGATGGCCAGAAGGGTGAAGGTGTTGGCGCCGGTGATCATCTGCTGGGCGATGATCTGGGGGTTGAACATGCCCATGAAGGTCATGAGCACGATGCCGGTGGTCAGAAGCGCAAAGGCGACCGGAAGCCCGATGGCCAAGGTCGAAAACAGCGATCCCAGGAAGACCAGGATGATCATATGGCGCGCTCCACGACTTTATTTTCCTCATACTCGCCGGCGAAGCGCGCGATCTCGGTGTCGGACACGCGGCCCGTCACGATTTCGAAGAGGCGATAAAGGGCAATGAGCCCGATGCCCAGGGAGGTGAAGTAGCCGATGCCATAGACCCAGATCATCGACATGTTGATGACCGCTGCGGTCATCGATGCGTTGATCGGGTGCTGCATCCATGTGCCGTAGAAAAAGACGCCCGCCGCAAAGATGATCAGGGCGTTGCTGATCGCCATGCAAATGAGCCTGCCGGTGCGGTTGAAGCGCCGGACCAGGGTTTCCACCCCGATATGACCGTGATCCTTGAAGGCGAGAACCGCGCCGATGAAGGTGAGCCAGACGAAAAAGTACCGGCTCATCTCTTCGGAAAAGGTCAGCCCGCTGTTAAATCCGTAGCGGAGCACGACATTGGTCGCGACCATGATGACCATGCCGAACAGGAGCGCGGCCAGCACGAACTCGACCAGCCTGACGATGGTTTCGATGGCCCTAGTCATGAGCGGGGTGTCCCGTCCATGCCCAAAATTGCGCATTGCGCATGTTCAGGTCTCCTCCCATAGCGCACTTGGTAAAAGGCGCTGCAATCGCGTCGGCAAGGCGGCAGTTTTTCCTGCCAGTCACGAGCCGTCTGGACAGAGGCTTAAATGATAGCGTATGTCATTGTCAACGGCGCGCCGCAATGCAATGAGTGCGCTGGAGGGAGATAGTGGGAAAAAAAGATAATATATACAAGGCGGTAACGCTAAAGGACGTTGCCGCCGCCGCGAATGTCAGCGTTATCACAGCATCGCGCGCGCTGCGCACGCCCGAGATCGTTTCCGACAAGGTTCGCGAGCGCATTCATGCGGCCGTGGATGCGCTGGGCTATGCGCCCAATCAGGCGGCTAGAGCGCTTGCATCGGCGACCACATCGACAATCGGGGTGCTGATTCCCTCGGTGACCAATCTGGTGTTTTCCGATGTAATGCGCGGGATCTACGATGCCGTTGAAGGCACGCCCTATCAGGTGCAGTTGGGCAATACGCGCTACACCAACCGCAAGGAAGAAGAACTGCTCAAGGTGTTTGCGGCGCAGCGACCGGTCGGACTGATCGTTTCGGGGATCGACCAGTCCCAAGCTGCGCGGGCGCTGCTGGACAGTTTTGGCTGCCCGGTGGTCCAGATCATGGATATCGGGCCCGATCCCATCGACATGATGATCGGGTTCGATCATCGCGAGGGCGGACGGGCGGCGGTGCGGCACCTGATCGAAAACGGCTATCGTCGAATCGGGTTTATCGGGGCGCGCATGGACCCGCGGGCGCAAAGACGGCTCGACGGCTATAGCGAAGTGCTCCATGCCGAGGGCCTTTATGACGAGCGGCTGATCCTGACCTCGCCGCAGGCGTCCTCGGTGACGCGCGGGAGCGAGATGTTTGCCGATTTTCTCGGGATGGCGCCCGATGCGGACGCCGTGTTCTGCAACAATGACGACATGGCGCTGGGCGCGCTGTTCGAGTGCCAGAGGCGCCATATCCGCGTGCCCGGCCAGTTCGGAATCATGGGGTATAACGATCTCGATTATACAGCCGCCAGCAATCCCACCATCTCGTCGATCCGCACGCTGCGCTACGACATGGGGTATCGGGCCATCGAAATGATCATCGCCGCCTCCAAGGGCGAGCGGCCCGAGCCGGCTGTTGTCGATGTGGGATATGAGCTCAAGGCCCGTCAGAGCACGGATCGCAAATAGAACCGAGGTTTGGGGAGGACAGAATCAAATTATGAATATCGTGATTATCGGGGCCGCCGGCATGGTCGGCCGCAAGCTTACCGATGCGCTTGTCGCATCGGGCACATTGGCGGGCAAGCAGATTGATGGGCTCACGCTGGTCGATGTGGTCGAGCCCGCAATGCCGCAGGCGGCGGGGATGACCATCAGGACGCGGGCGGTCGACATTGCCGATGCGGGCGTGGCGGCGACGCTGATTGCCGAGCGGCCCGATGTGATCTTTCACCTGGCGGCCATTGTTTCAGGTGAAGCCGAACTCGATTTCGAAAAGGGCTACGCGATC
Organism: uncultured Pelagibacterium sp.; assembly: GCF_963972885.1. Lineage (NCBI taxonomy): Bacteria > Pseudomonadati > Pseudomonadota > Alphaproteobacteria > Hyphomicrobiales > Devosiaceae > Pelagibacterium > uncultured Pelagibacterium sp. The sequence goes on from NZ_CAXAXY010000002.1 coordinate 34,205, forward strand.
AATCTTGACGGAACGCGGAATCTGTTCGAGGCGATCCGGCAGGCGGGACAGAGCGCGCCCTATTGCCCGCGCTTTGTCTTTACCTCCTCGATTGCGGTATTCGGCGCGCCGTTTCCCGACAAGATCGGGGACGAATTTTTCCAGACGCCTCGTACCAGCTACGGGACGCAGAAGGCGATCGGGGAACTGCTGCTGGCGGACTATTCGCGGCGCGGCTTTCTCGACGGAGTGGGCATTCGCCTGCCGACCATCTGCATCCGTCCGGGCAAGCCCAACAAGGCAGCCTCGGGGTTCTTTTCCTCGATCCTGCGCGAGCCACTGGTGGGGCTTGAGGCCGTATTGCCGGTCAGCGAGGACGCCAGGCACTGGCACGCCAGCCCGCGGGCGGCGGTTGGGTTTCTGATCCATGCGGCACAGATGGATACGGCCAGCCTCGGGGCGCGGCGGAGTCTGAACATGCCGGGGCTTTCGGCGACAGTGGGCGAACAGATCGAGGCGCTGCGGCGCGTGGCCGGGGACAAGGCGGTGGCCTTGATCCGGCGCGAGCCCGATGCCATGACCACCGAGATGGTCGAAGGCTGGGCCAAGGATTTCGACGCCTCGCGGGCGCTCTCGCTGGGGTTTAGGGCCGAATCCTCGTTCGACGAGATCATTGCGATCCATATCGAGGATGAACTGGGCGGGGAGCTGCCGAAATGAAAATTGCAATCGTGACCGGCGGCGGCACCGGGGTGGGCAAGGCCATTGCCAAGGCGCTTTATGCCGACGGGTTTGCGTTGGCGCTGTTCGGGCGTCGGCTGGACGTGCTCGAGGCGACGGCCGGTGAGATCGACGCTGGCGGCGAACGGGTGCTGGCGGTTTCGGTCGATATCGGGGACCAGGCAGCGGTCGAGGCCGCGTTCAAAACGGTGATCGGGCGCTGGGGCCGTCTTGATCTTCTGGTCAACAATGCCGGGATGAATGCGCCTTCGGTGGCGCTCGAAGATGTTACGGCGGCACAGTGGAACCAGATTGTAGGGGCGAATTTGTCGGGCGCGTTTTTCTGCACGCAGTTCGCGTTCCGCCAGTTCAAGGCGCAGAGCCCACAGGGCGGGCGGATCATCAACAACGGGTCGATTTCGGCAACGACACCGCGACCGCAATCGGCGCCCTATGCGGCGACCAAGCACGCTATTTCGGGGCTGACAAAGGCTTCGGCGCTCGATGGGCGGGCGTTTAACATTGCAGTGGGGCAGATCGATATCGGCAATGCGTCAACGGACATGACAACGCGAATGTCGTCTGGCGTTCTGCAGGCCGACGGGTCGATGGCGATCGAGCCGACCATCGATGCGGGGCATGTCGCCGGCGCAGTGAGCTATATGGCGGCGCTGCCGTTGGAGGCCAACACCTTGACGATGACCGTGATGGCGACACAGATGCCGTTTGTCGGCAGGGGCTAGGATGCACCGATCTTCAGGCCATGAAGGGCTGCGAAGGGCGATTTGCTGCGCTTCCGGTACTCACGTACTCACTGTACGCTCCGTTCCGGTTCTCGCAAACCACCCTTCTCGCTCCGTCCTGACCTGAACCTCGGCACATCCTTGGAGCAAGAAAATTGGAGATGGCAATGAGCGTTTTTGATGAGGGCATTTTTCTGGGTCGAGTGCGGCTGGATGGCGGTGGGCATCCGCGCATTGTGACGGTGCGGGACGGCAAGGTCGTCGACATCACCGCCAAGGCCGCGCCGACCGTGCGCGATATCTGCGAGATGGACGATCCGGCAGGTTATGTGAGGAGCGCGCAGGGCAATGTGGTCGCCGATCTTGACGCAGTGCTGGAAGGCCGGGCGGATGGCGTAACGCTGCTTTCGCCGGTCGATCTGCAGGCGATCAAGGCGTCGGGGGTCACGTTTGTGGTGAGCCTGCTCGAGCGGGTGATCGAGGAACAGGCCAAGGGCGATGCGGGGCGCGCCGACCAGTTGCGCGGGGAAATGCTCGCGCTGATCGGGGAGGATCTGTCGCAACTGGTGCCGGGCTCGGACGCGGCGATGGCGGTCAAGGCCAAGCTGATCGAAAAGGGCGTGTGGAGCCAGTATCTCGAAGTGGGGATCGGGCCGGACGCGGAAATCTTTACCAAATGCCAGCCGATGGCCAGCGTCGGGCATGGGGCCAGTGTGGGGCTGCATCCGATCTCGACCTGGAACAATCCCGAGCCCGAAGTGGCGCTGATCGTTTCGTCGACTGGCGAAATCCTCGGAGCGACGCTGGGCAATGACGTCAATCTGCGCGACGTTGAAGGCCGTTCGGCGCTGCTGCTGGGCAAGGCCAAGGACAATAACGCGTCGGCGGCTTTGGGGCCGTTCATCCGATTGTTCGATGGGGATTTCTCACTGGACGACGTCAAGCAGATGGAGATTGCGCTCGAGGTCGTGGGCGAAGACGGTTTCAGGCTCAGCGGACATTCGTCGATGAGCCAGATTTCGCGGACGCCGGAATCGCTTGTGGCCGCCGCGTTGGGGACCCATCACCAATATCCCGACGGGCTGGCGCTTTATCTGGGGACGATGTTTGCGCCGGTGCAGGACCGTGACGGGGAGGGCAAGGGCTTTACCCACAAGCGGGGCGATGTGGTGACGATTTCGACGCCGGCGCTGGGGGCGCTGGTCAATACCGTTGGTTTGTGCACCGAATGTGCGCCCTGGACCTATGGGCCAAGGGCATTGATGGGCGATCTGGCCAGGGCGGGATTGCTTTAGGGTCCGACCCTAGCGCTGGGGTGGGTCCGGAAACTGGACGTCGGGTTCCGGACTTGGCGGGGTGCCGGGGACGTCGTTTTCGGGCTCTTGTGGCGGCCGCGGTGTGACCGGCCGACCGGGGCGCGGATGGGGTCGAGGCGGCGGGGTGTCGCCGAGCGGCGGACGGGGGTTCTGACTGTCGGGCATGGCGGGCTCCTTATCTCTTTTTAGGCAATGGTCGGGACGGTGAGCGGTTCCCTTTGCGATGCCGAGTGTTGCCAATTGGGGCCGGGCTTGTCATCTTGATCTTAGATCGATCTAATAATCGCAAGGTCGGGGGAGGATGATGGGCGAAAAACCGGTGCGCAAGCCGCGCCCCACCCTTATGGACGTTGCCCGCAAGGCGGGGGTGTCGCGGGCCACGGCATCCCTTGTGGTGCGCAAGAGCCCGCTGGTGGGGGCCGAAACCCGGGCAAGCGTGGAAGCGGCGATGGCCGAGATCGGCTATGTCTATAATCTGGGCGCGGCCGGGATGCGTGCTGCGCGCAGCCGCACGATCGGAGTGATCATCCCCAATCTTTCCAATCCGTTTTTCGGCGTTTTGCTGGCGGGGATCGACCAGGTGGTCGATGGAGCGGGGCTTGCGACTTTCATCGCCCATTCGTCCGAATCGGCGGGCAAGCAGGACGGGTTCGTCACAAGGATGCGCGAGCACGGGGTGGACGGGCTGATCGTGTGCCCGGCGGCAGGCACCGCGCCACGCTTTATCGAAAGGCTGACCGATTGGGGGATGCCGGTCGTCGAGGCGCTGCGAACGGTGGGCGCCGGCGTTGTCGATTATGTGGGCATGGATCAGAGCGGGGGCATGGAAGGAGCCGTGGCGCGGCTTGTGGATCTCGGCCATTCGCGGATCGGGTTCGTGACCGCCAATCTGAACCATTCGGCCCATGACGAAAGGCTTGCCGCTTTTCGGGCAGCAATGGCTCGGCACGGGGTTGCTTCCGCCATCGAGATCGAAATCGATCCCACACATGGCGAGGCCATGGCGCTGGCGCGGCAAATGGCCGGAACACCGGATGCACCAACCGCGTGGGTCTGCCACAACGACGTTATCGGGCTGGGCATGCATCGAGGGTTTTCCGATTGTGGGCTGGTTCCGGGACGCGACATGTCACTGATCGGGTTCGACAATGTTGCCGAAACCGATCTGGTGCGGCCAGGGCTGGCCTCGGTTGCGACCGAGCCGGTCGAGATCGGGGTGCTGGCGGCGCAATTGCTGCTGCGGCGGATCGAGACGCCCGAGGCGGAGGTGGAGATTCGCAGGGTACCGTCCCATTTCGTCGAACGCGGATCGGTTGGCGCTGCCCGAGGATAATGGGGTCTGGCGGGTTCGGATCGTGGGGTTGACTCGGGGCCATTAAGGCTTTTAGATCGATCTAAATTGAAGGAGGCCGGGGCGTCGTCCGTTTCCTATTGGATCGGAAACGCAGCTTCGGAACTTAATCTGTAGCGCTGGCGGCCCGTGAATCGGGCTCTTTGAATGCGGGCATTGCAGCGGGAGGAGTGAGCGCTTGGACTATCAGTTCAACTTCGCGCCAGTGATCAACAATTTCGATCAGTTGATCTATGGCGCGCTCATCACGATACAACTGAGCTTCGGCGCCATCCTGATCGGGACGCTGATTGCGGTTCCGTGCGCCGCCGCCAAAACAGCCGGCATTCGGCCCCTGGCCTGGCTGGTCAATATCTATATCGAGGTGATCCGCAACACCCCGTTCCTCGTGCAAATCTTCTTTATCTATTTCTCGCTGCCCGCGCTGGGGATCCGGTTCGATCCCAATACCGCCGCGCTGGTGGCGTTGTCGGTCAATGTGGGGGCGTATGCCACCGAAATCGTGCGGGCGGGGATCGAATCGATCAATCGCGGGCAGGTGGAAGCTGGCAAGGCTCTGGGGCTCAAGGGATACCAGATCTTTCGCTACATCATCTTCAAACCGGCGATCCGCACCATCTATCCGGCACTGACCAGCCAGTTCATCTATCTGATGCTGACCTCGTCGGTGGTTTCGGCGATTTCGGCGACCGACCTGGCAGCGGCGGGCAACAACATCCAGGCGACGACCTTTGCGGCGTTCGAGGTCTATCTGGTGATTACGGTGATGTATTTCATTTTGTCGCTGGGCTTTTCGGGGCTGTTTTCAGCCATCGGACGGTCGGCGTTCCGCTATCCGTTGGCCCGGTAGGGGACGGTCATGTTCAGAACCTTCGGGCCCAACGAATTCTGGTATATCGTTTTGGCGGCGCAATGGACGCTGTTGCTGTCCGCCGTTGCCTTTGCCGGTGGCGCGTTGGGCGGGATCGCCATCGCGCTGGGGCGGGTGTCGCCTGTCAAGCCGCTGCGCTATGGCGCCCTGGCCTTCATCCGGGTGTTTCAGGGCACGCCGTTGCTGATGCAGCTGTTCCTTGTGTTTTTCGGGCTCAACATTTTCGGGGTGGGGATCAATCCCTGGGTGGCAGCTGCCGTGGCACTGACGCTGCATGCCAGCGCCTATCTGGGCGAAATCTGGCGCGGCTGCATCGAGGCGGTCCCTTCGGGGCAGAGCGAAGCGAGCTGGGCTTTGGGCCTGGGCTATCGCGACCGTATGACCCATATCGTCTTGCCGCAGGCGGCCAAGATTTCCGTGGCGCCGACCGTGGGGTTTCTGGTGCAGCTCATCAAGGGCACCTCGCTCGCGTCGATCATCGGGTTCGTTGAGCTGACGCGGGCGGGCCAGATCATCAATAATGCGACATTCCAGCCGCTGACCGTGTTTTCGCTGGTCGCGGCGCTTTATTTCATCTTGTGCTGGCCGCTCTCGTTGTGGGCCCGGCACCTGGAAGGGCGGTTCGCCGTGGCAACAGCCCGCTAGACTGTCCAACAAGAGTTCAACCCAAGGGAGAGAGCAAATGAGACTGAACAAGACACTGATCGGGCTGGGTGCCGCTGCGGCGCTGACCGTGGGCCTGGCTGGGCCTGTTGCGGCGCAGACGCCGAGCGAAATCCAGGACCGCGGGACGGTCAATATCGGGCTGCTCGTCGATTTTCCGCCGTTCGGTATTCTCGATGAAGCGGGCAATCCCGATGGCTATGACGCCGACGTGGCGCGTCTTCTGGCCGAGGACATGGGGGTCGAGCTCAACCTCGTGCCGGTGACCGGGCCCAATCGCATTCCCTATCTGGTTTCCAACCAGGTCGATATTCTCGTCGCCTCGCTGGGAATCACGCCGGAACGGGCCGAGCAGGTCGATTTTTCCGACCCTTATGCGGGCATCGAGATCTTCGTTTTTGGTGATGCCGATCTCGAGGTCACCGGTCCCGAAGGGCTTTCGGGGCAGAACATCGCGGTGGCCCGGGCGTCGACACAGGACACATCGATTACCGAAATCGCGCCGGACGATGCCAACATCCAGCGGTTCGATGACGACGCAAGTGCGGTGCAGGCGCTGCTTTCGGGCCAGACTCCGCTGATGGGAGCGTCCAACGTTGTGATTTCCCAGATCAATGCCATGGCGCCCGATCAGTTCGACACCAAGTTCTCGCTGCGCCAGCAGAGCCAGGCGATTGCCGTGCGTCCGGGAAGCGATGAATTGCTTGCCTATATCAACGACTTTCTCGGTCGCGTGAAAGAGGACGGCAGCCTCAACGCCCTGCATGAAGAATGGGTTGGCGGTCCGCTGCCCGAATTTGTCATTTCCGGGCAGTAACAGATCGCGCGAAAGGAGACGCCATGACCACCAATGCTGAACACAATGCCGGCAATGCCGCCGTCGAAATGGTCGGCGTCGATAAATGGTATGGCTCCTTTCATGCGCTCAATTCCATCGACTTAACGGTCGCGCGCGGCGAGAAGATCGTCGTGTGCGGCCCGTCGGGGTCGGGGAAATCGACGCTCATTCGCTGCATCAACCAGCTTGAGATCGTGCAGAAAGGCACGATCACAGTCGATGGGATCGAATTGACTGCGGGAGCGAAAAACGTCGAAGCAGTGCGCCGCGACGTTGGAATGGTGTTCCAGCAATTCAATCTGTTTCCGCACATGACAGTGCTGGAAAACTGCATGCTGGCGCCCAGAAAGGTGCGGGGCGTGACCAGAGAAGACGCTGAAGCCACGGCGCGCAAATATCTCGAACGGGTACGTATTCCCGAACAGGCGGACAAATATCCGGCCCAATTGTCGGGCGGCCAGCAGCAGCGCGTGGCGATCGCGCGGGCGCTGTGCATGAAGCCGAAAATCATGCTGTTCGACGAGCCGACCTCGGCGCTCGACCCGGAAATGGTCAACGAGGTGCTCGACACCATGATCGATCTGGCGAGCGAGGGGATGACGATGCTGGTGGTGACCCACGAGATGGGTTTCGCCCGCAAGGTTGCCGATCGGGTGATCTTCATGGACAAGGGTGAGATCGTCGAAGTGGGTGAGCCCGAGAGCTTTTTTTCCAATCCGCAGAATGAGCGGACAAAGACGTTCCTGGGTCAAATCGCTCACTAGCCTTATCCTGATACGGACCGGGCACTCCGAAATTGCGCAAAGAGGCAGACATGGCCGAACCCATCCTGACATTTGATAGTTTGCTCGAGCCGATCGGTTCGCAACTTGCGGCGCAGTACGAACTGGTTTCCGCCGATGATCCCAAAGCGCAGGAGCGGCTTTCCGAGTTCCGCGTGGCGATGACCAATGGCGGGCTGGGGATGGAAAGCGAATGGATCGAGAAACTGCCCAATCTCGAATTGATCGCGGTCAACGGGGTGGGTACCGACCGGATCGATCTCGATCTTTGTGTGTCGCGGTCGATTCATGTGGCAACGACACTGGGGGTTTTGACCGACGATGTGGCCGATATGGCGGTGGGGCTGGTGATCGCCTCGATGCGTGCGTTCGGGCAGGGCCAGGCCTTCGTGCGTTCGGGCGACTGGGCGCAGGGCAAGAAGATGGGACTGGCCCGGGCGCTCAAGGGCAAAAAACTCGGCGTTGTCGGGCTGGGCGCCATCGGGCGGGCGATTGGTGAACGGGCAGAAGCCTTCAAGTTCGATATCGGGTTCTGGAACCGTTCGGAAAAGTCGGTCGCTGGCTGGAGTGCGTTCGATACGCCGGCGGCGCTGGCCCAATGGGCCGATGTGCTGGTGGTCGCGGTGGCGGCGACGGCTGAAACCCAGGGGATGATTGACAAAGAGGTTCTCGATGGATTGGGGCCGAACGGGTTCGTGGTCAACATCGCGCGCGGCAGCGTGATCGATGAGGCGACGCTGCTCGATGCGCTGGAGGCGAAATCCATCGCGGGGGCCGGGCTAGATGTGTTCTTGAACGAGCCCAATATCGATGCACGTTTTCTGGCGCTCGATAATGTGTTTCTTATCCCCCATCAGGGCAGCGCGACCGTCGAAACGCGCACGGGGATGGCTCAGACGGTCAAGGACAATATCGATGCGTTCTATTCCGGCACGGTGCCGCCGACCTCGATCACGGCAAGCCGCTTTAGCTGATCGCTCCTGAGCGGGCGGGCCGGGCAGGTCCGGCTCGGGACGGCGTGGAGTTTACCAGGGCCGGATCGTCACTGTCGGTGGCGGCAGGATCATGAAATGGAGGGCCGCATGGCCGATATTTCGGGAAAGGTCTGTCTTGTCACGGCGGCGGCGCAGGGAATCGGACGGGCCTCGGCGCTGGCCTTCGCCGCAGCAGGCGCGCGCGTTTTTGCCACCGACATCAACGAGAAGCTTCTGCGTGAACTCGATGACGTTGCGGGTGTCGAAACGCGGGTGCTCGACGTGCTTTCGACGACGGCGATCGAGGCTCTGGTTGCCGAGATCGGGGCTATCGACATTGTGTTCAATTGTGCAGGCATCGTCCATGGCGGCACGGTGCTCGACGCGAGTGAAGCCGACATCGACCTTGCGCTCGAGCTCAATTTCAAGGCGCAGGCACGCACGATAAGGGCGGTGCTGCCGGGGATGATCGCACGCGGCGACGGAGCGATCATCAATATGAGTTCGGTCGCGTCTTCGGTAACAGGTGTGCCCAACCGGTTCGCCTATACGGCGTCGAAAGCCGCAGTGATCGGTTTGACCAAATCGGTGGCCGCCGATTTCGTGGGGCAGGGCATTCGCTGCAATGCGATCGCGCCGGGGACGGTGGACAGCCCGTCGCTGCAGGAGCGGTTGCGGGCAACAGGGGATTATCAAGCGGCGCGGGCTGCCTTCGAGGCGCGGCAGCCGGTGGGGCGGTTGGGGACGCCCGAGGAGATCGCCGATCTGGCCGTTTATCTGGCGGGGGCCACCTATACCACGGGGCAGGTTTACGCCATCGACGGCGGCTGGACCACTTAAATTCAGGTGAGGGCGGGCTGCGCACGGCGTCTGCCTGCCCTTCCGGTCCTCACGTATTTCTAATACGCTCCGGTCCGGTTCTCGACAGCCACCGCGCTCGCTCCACCCTTGCACTATCACACGATAAGGAGACAACAAGACCATGAAGCTTATGCGCATTGGAGCCCGAGGCGCCGAAAGGCCGGCGGTCTTGCATTCGGATGGGACGATCCGCGATCTGAGCGGGATCGTTGACGATATCGCCGGAAGCGTGCTGACGCCCGAGGGGTTGAAAGAGCTTTCCGGCGCTGATCTGTCGGGATTGCCCGAACTGGACAAGAATGAGCGGATCGGGCCCTGTGTGGGGCGGGTGGGCAAGTTCATCTGCGTGGGGCTCAATTATGCCGACCATGCCGCCGAAAGCGGCCTTGACGTACCCAAAGAGCCGGTGCTGTTCATGAAGGCGACCAGCGCGATCTGCGGTCCCAATGACGATGTCATCATTCCGAAAAATTCGAGCCAGACCGATTGGGAGGTCGAGCTTGGTGTGGTGATCGGCAAGGAAGCGCGCTATGTGGACGAGGCCGACGCGCTCGATCATGTGGCGGGCTATTGCGTGGTCAACGATGTGTCCGAGCGCGAATTTCAGGCCAAGCGCTCGGGGCAATGGGTCAAGGGCAAGTCGGCCGATACGTTCGGGCCGATCGGGCCATGGCTGGTGACCAAAGACGAGATTGCCGATCCGCAGAACCTTGGCATGTGGCTCGAGGTCGACGGGCATCGCTACCAGAACGGGTCAACCAGAACCATGGTGTACGGAGTCGCACATGTGGTGAGCTATATCTCCCAATTCATGAGCCTGCAGCCCGGCGACATCATCACCACCGGCACGCCGCCGGGGGTGGGCATGGGGATCAAGCCCGACCCGGTGTATCTGCGGCCCGGCCAGACCATGCGGCTGAGTGTTGAAGGGCTGGGCGAGCAAATGCAAAAGACTGTGGCCTGGCAGGGTTAGGCCCCTGTCCGACCGATGCGGTCACCGACGCCGCCAGACCGGAGATCATCGGGGCAGGGGCGCGTTGAGTCCCGCCATGCACTGGCGACGGTAGCGGAATTCGGACGCGATATCGATGTCAGAGGACAGGGCGGCGTAGTCCTCGAACCGGCATTTGGCCGTCGGCCCCGTGGGATAGGTATTGGATGCGGCCGGGGCGCCGCCACTCATCGCATCTGCTCTATGCCCGTCGGCCTTCCCGTTCGCGGCTGGTCCGACAGCGAGGCGGGCACGCCCATTATTGACAATCGTCAAGGTGTCGGGGCCGGGCTGTGGGAAAACGATGCTACGCGCGTTTTCCGGGACCACGATGATGGCATCAAGCGAGAATGGTGGGCGCAAGGTCCGCAAGCCCTCGGGCCGGGGCTCGGTGCTGGGGTTGGGGCTGCTCAGCATAATCTCCAATCTGCTGCTGCTGACCGGGCCGCTTTTCATGCTGCAGGTCTATGACCGGGTGCTGGCGAGCAAATCTGTTCCTACGCTCATGGCGCTGACCGGCTTGGTTGTCGGGCTCTACGGGTTTTACAGCGTCGTCGAGATTGTGCGCAGCCGCATGGCGACGCGCTATTCGGTGCTGGCCGCAGCGCGGCTGACCCGTCCAGTCTTCGCGCAGGTCGTCGCCTCGAGTGCGTCGTCCCGTAGAGGGGGCGAGGGCGATCCTATCCGCGACGTTGAAACCCTGCGCCAGTTTCTGGCCGGGGCCGGACCGATGGCACTGCTCGATCTGCCCTGGGTGCCGATCTATCTCTTCATCGTCTTTGCCTTCCATCCCATGCTGGGCTGGCTGGCGATGGCGGGCGCCGGTGTCGTTACGGTTCTCATGATCGTCAACGAATGGTCGTCGCGCGGACCCTCGCGCGATGCCAATGCGGCGGCAAATGCCCGCCAGAGCCAGCAGTCCGATATCGCCGCAAACGCCGAAGCGGTGCTGGCCATGGGGATGAGCGAAACGCTCGCAAACCGCTGGGAGGCGGCCAATACCAAGATGCTCATGACACAGGCTCGCGCTGCGGACCGTGCGACGGTTTTTTCGGCGCTGACCAAGGGATTCCGCCTGCTGTTGCAATCGGCCGTACTGGCAATGGGCGCCTTTCTTGCCATCGGCGGCGAGATTTCAGCGGGTCTGATGATTGCCGCGTCGATCGTTACGGCGCGCGCGCTCTCGCCGGTCGAGCAGGCCGTTACGAACTGGCGCGGGTTTGTGGCGGCGCGGCAGGCCAGGGCCCGCCTCAAGACCGTGCTTGCCGATGCAAAAGGCAAGCCCGAGCGGGTCGCTCTGCCGCTGCCCAAAGCAAGCCTTGCGGTTTCCGATCTCGCCATTTCGCCATTGTCCGATGGGCCGGCGCTGGTGTGCGGGGTCAGTTTCGGGCTCAAATCGGGCGAGGCGATGGGGGTTCTGGGCACGTCGGGGTGCGGGAAATCGTCCCTTGTCCGCACATTGATGGGAATATGGCCGGCGCGGGCCGGCGTTGTGCGTCTCGATGGCTCCGAACTTTGCCACTACGACCCCGACCGGTTGGGCATGGCATTGGGCTATCTGCCCCAGACGGTGGAGCTGTTTGCCGGAACCGTCGCGCAAAATATCGCCCGCTTCCGAAACGATGGCGAGTTCGAAGACGTTCTCAAGGCCGCTCAGGCGGCGGGCGTCCATGAACTGATTGCGTCCTTGCCCCACGGCTACGACACGCCGATCGGACCGCAGGGGGCTATGCTTTCGGCCGGTCAGCGTCAGCGTATCGGGCTGGCGCGGGCGCTGTATGGCGATCCCTTTCTCATTATTCTCGATGAGCCCAATTCCAATCTCGACGCCGCGGGGGATGCGGCGTGTAATGCGGCGATCGCCGGGGCCAAGGCCCGGGGCGCTATCGTCATCATCGTCGCGCATCGGCCGACCGCCATTGCTGCAGTCGATACGATCTTGTTCCTTCAGGATGGCCGTCAGGCGGCCTTCGGTCCCAAGGACGCGGTGCTGGCATCGATTACCGCCCAGCCCGCTTCTCTCGATATTGCCCGCAAAGCGAGACGGAAATGAGCGCCATAGACATTGAATATGCAACGGCGCGCAGCCTTGATCGGCATGGATTGCTCGGCTCGGCCGCCATGATCGCTCTTTTGGGTGGGCTTGCCCTGTGGGCGGCCATCACCCCGATATCGGGGGCGGTGGTGGCCGGCGGAAGCGTCGTTGTCGATGGGGGCGTGCGGCGTGTTCAGCATCAGGAAGGTGGGATCGTGCGGGAAATCCTCGTGCGCAACGATGCCGCGGTCGAGGCCGGTCAGACTTTGGTCGTACTCGACGGAACGTCGGTCGCGGCCAATATGGCGGTCATCGATGCGCAATTGGGCGAGGCCTATGTACGCCAGGCCCGGCTTCTGGCCGAAGCGGGCGGCGCCACCGAGATGGAGTGGACGTCCGAGCTCGATGCCTTGCCCAATATGGAGCACAACCGCGTGCTGTTTGCTGCCGAAGATCGCCTTCGCCAATCCCGCGCCGCCGGGCTTTCGACCCAGGTGGCACAACTGGGCGAGCAGATCGTCCAACTGGAAAACCAGGTTGCCGGGCTCCATGCTCAGCGTGATGCGGTGGTCGCTCAGACCGAAATCCTGACCGAGCAACTCGACAGGCTTTCGGCCCTGTTGTCCCAGGGGTTGGTCGAAGCGAGCCGGGTGAGCGACCTGCGCCGCCAGATCGCCCAACTCGATGGCGAGCGTGCGCGCATCACCACCGAGATCGCGCGGGGCAATGCGGCGACTGCAGAACGCAGGCTGCAGATTTCCCAGGTCGAGGAATCCTATCAGAGCGAGGTGCTGGGACAGTTGCAGGAAACCGGCCAGCAGATTGCCGAGCTCGAACAGCAAAGGGTCGCCGCCCAGGACCGGTTTGACAGGCTCGTCATACGCGCCCCCATCGCGGGGGTGGTGCACCAGATGCAGGTTGCCACCCTGGGCGGTATTGCCGCGGCGGGGGACACGCTCATGCAGATCGTGCCGCAGGATGACGAGATCATGGTCGATGTTCGGATCAACCCGCTCGACATCGACAAGCTTGCCGCCGAGCAAAGCGTGACGCTGCGGCTTTCGAGCTTCAATTCGCGTTCGACGCCCGAGCTGTTGGGGCTGGTGGACAGGATTTCTCCCGATCTGACCCGCGATAGTGCGTCGGGCACGCAGTTTTATCTCGTGCGAGTCCGTCTGCCAACGGACGAACTCCACAAATTGCCCGAAACGGCCAGGCTTATCCCCGGTATGCCGGTCGAGGCCTTCTTTGCTACAGGGGAGAAGACGGTGCTGAGCTATCTGACCAAACCGGTGATGGATCAGCTCAATCTGGCGTTCCGCGAAGATTGAGGCCAACAGCAATCGGTCGGAATGAAAAAGGGAGCTCAAAGCTCCCTTTTTCTTGAGCAGGTGGTGAAGAGAAGGCGCCGCTTCGGTTTAGAGGATGAAGTCTACGGCCGCGAGATCGACCAGGCCTGTCAGCTCTATGTTGAAATCGGCCACCTGGTCCCCGTTGACGTCTCCGGCGACGATGGTCCTGTCATTTTCGGTGCCTTCGGAGTCCTCGAAGCTGAAGTTGAGTTCCCCCGCGACGCCGGTAAAGGCTGCGCCGACCGAGGCAAGGAATATGAAAGCCTGGTTTCCCGAAGATGTGGCATTGGCATCGATGATGGTGAGATCGATCGTGTCGTCGCCTTGGGTAAAATCGGTAATGACATCGCGAGTGGCGATTGCGGGCGACGAGTGGCCGATCTTGCGGAAGATGAAGACGTCCTCGCCGGTGCCTCCGGTGAGGATGTCTTTACCGCCTCTGCCATCCAGAATGTCGTTTCCGTCTCCGCCCGATAGCAGATTGGCTTGACCCGATCCGATAAGGGCGTCGTTTCCAGAACCCCCGATGATGTTTTCGATTGTATTGAGGCTATCGGTTCCTGTCTGGGCGCTGAAGGCTGTGCCCACACCGAGCTTGGCAGTGACATCGGCCGAAATGCGCGAGAAGTCCAGCGTGTCGTTGCCGTCACTGCCGTTATACCTGTCATCACCATCATCGAGTGTTGCGATAATGGTGTCGTCCCCCCGACCGCCGAAGACTGTGTCGTTGCCGCCATCGCCAAACAGAATGTCGTTGCCCCCAGCGGCTCGTATGGTGTCGTTTCCTTCGCCACCATGATATTGGTCGGATGTACCAAGGGATGGGAAGACGTCGGCCGCTTCGGTGCCCATGATGTCGTTCATGCCGATCAGATCAAGTGTGGCGCTGGAGCCGGTGGTTCCGCTGTCGGTGGTGATCGAATAGGTGAAGATCACGTCGGTATCGTCGTTGAGGTCGGGGATGAACAGCCACGATCCGTCGGCGTTTTCGCTCAGAGTGCCCGAGGATGCGGCGAGGCCCACGATGGCAAAGGTCATGCCCGTATAGGCCGACCCAACAAGATCACGGGGCGTGATCGTGCGTGTGGTATCTTCGGTAAGGGGCGGCAGAATTACCGACGGCGTGATGTCGATCACGGGGGCGGTGGCTGCCGAGGCAACGCTTTCGGATGTGCCGCCGAGGTCGATGTAGCTCACCACAACACGCACCAGAGCCTGCGCATCGTCATCGGTGAGCGTGTAGGTCGCTGCCGTCGCGCCGGCGATATCTCCAAATCCCGATCCTGTATCGCGTTGCCATTGATAGCTGAGCTCCCCTAATCCGTCGGGGTCGCCAAGGGTGCTGGTGTCGGCGCTGAGCGTCTGGTTTTCGGCAGCCTCGCCGATTACTAATACGCCGCCTTGGGGTGTGTCGTTGGCATTGGAGACCGCGATCGAAACCTGCTTGTCAAAGACCAGCGAGCCATCGGTGGCGGTGATGGTGAGGTCGATTGCGGGTTCGGTTTCGAAGTCGATAGCGACACCGGCTTTGCGGTAGAGCGCGCCATCCACCGCGTCGATCTCGAACCGATCGTCGGAAACCGTGAGGACGTTGTCGCGTTTGTCGGGATCAAGATTGGGGTCGATGACAAGCAGATCGGCAACTTTTACCCGATCGAGCATGATTTCGGGAATCGCGACCATGTTGGACAGCACGATGTCAGTGGGGGCGAGATTTTCGGCATCGACCCGAGTGAGACTGACTGTGTGGTTGCCCAGACCGACGAGCCGAATGGTCATGATGCCATCAATGACACTGACCACTTCAGCGCCCGAGACAGTGAAGTCGCTGTTGGAGACGCTGGCCAGATCGATGGAGACCAGCCCCTCGCCATACATTGTAAAGGCAAGGTTGATGCCATCCCCTTCAAGGGTGACCAATTGCATGCGGGCACCGATCGAGGTGATGTGGGTTACGTCGTCCCGCGTCGTGCCCAGCTTGATCTCGAAGGTGCCGCCGTCGGCATCGAGGAAGACCGAGCTGCCGTCATAGGCGTACCAGTTGGTGACGGCCTGGATGGTCTGGGTGCCCAGGGAATCGAGATTGACGGCAAATGTTCCGAGCGTTCCGGCTTGGGGCGTCGCTGTGACGGTGATCGTATCTCCATTGACGGCGTAGGCGAGATCGGTTTTCTCGAATGTCGCAATACGGGCGGCCAGATCGGCGAGCGTCACGAATTCGGAACCGGCCGCTTGGGCGGTACTGAGGAATTCGGTGAACATGAAAAGCTCATAGGGCGATGACCCTATGTTGTCGACATCCCAAGCGGTGACGCCATAGTCGTGCCAGGGCCAGACCACGATAGGAAGGTCGGAATTGATCGCCAGATCTTCAAATTCAGCGATCCATTTTGCCGCGGCCTGTGCGGCCGTCAGGCCCAGCCAGCCAAGCAAGGTGAAATCGAAGCTCATATTGGGAGCGAGATAGACCTTGCCGGTATCGCTGGGCGAGAGATAGCCGAAAGCGCCGGGATATCCGGCGCCGACCAGGGAGGCTCCGCCCGTCAAATAGTCATAGTACTGAATGATCTGACGCGCCGTCTCAATCGACTCAGGCATGCCCGGCACGGCTGCGCCGCCGACGACGATTCCGAGGTTGTCCTCGATCACGTGGCGGGATGTTTCGAACTGGAATTTGAACGAGGCTTCGAGAATGGCCTTGGAAACCGGATCGAGCGCCATCGGATCTGGAGCTCCAAGGGCGGCCTGCAACGTAGCGTTGATCTGGGCGACGCTCATGCCGGCAAGGGCATCGATGACGGCCTGATCCGCGTCGTCTCGCATGCAGTAGGGGCAGAAGCAAGCCGAAGGATTGTCGAGCATGGCCGCATAGCCGGCGATACGCTGATCGAGAATCTCCTGGGTGACTTCGTCGGGCAGCAAGAGATTGGTGTCTGATGGGTGAGAGTAGGAGTGCGATCCGATTTCGTTGCCCATTGCCAGAAGCTGCTGGTAGTAGGAGGACGAGATGAACCAGTTGGTTTCCTGGTCGGGACCGTAAAGTCCGACATTGACGTAGTAGGAGCCGACGAAGTTGTAGTCGGCTTTCCACTGTTCGAGAATGGGCAGCATGGCGTCATAGATGCCGTTGTCCACATCGTAGGTTTCCTGGGACTGGTCCATGTCATTGCGCGAGGCGACGAGTGCGTTGTCGCGGCTCATCGACAGCGAAACCTTTGGCCCGTCCAGGCTCTGGGTCACCCAGTCGATCGACTGGCCGAGCAGATTGTGGTCAGCGAGCATGCCTTCGGTCGCAAAATGGACATTGCGCCCACCGGTGGTGGTGGAAATAACCGCGTCGTGGCTGGTGCCATTGATGATTTGTTCGGCGATCACGGTGCCGGCCGCTATGGCCGAAAAATAGGAGGTCGAGGCACCGGCATAGGTGTGGATGGCGCCGCCGGCATAACCGGCAGTGATCTCGTGGTCTCCCGAGGCGACCAGATTTACATCGACGCCGCTTTCGCCGCCCGTACGCGTCAACCCCAGAAGCGTTTGCATGCGTTCGTAGGGGTTGGCCGAGAGGGCCTCTCCATCGGCGGCATTTGTCATGAAGTCGCCGGCGGTGATGATGGGCATGTCATAATCGTAGACGAGCTGGTTCAGCGTTGCCGCAATATCGGCGTAGTTGTCGGGAGCGTTACGGAAAGAGGGGAACACCAGGCCCTTGTATTGCGAGAGCAATTCGAGATTTGTGAGATCTGCCTCTCCGATAAGATCGAATGGAATACCCGCGCTCATGGCCTGGCTCTGGGCCGCCATGACCAGCTGGGAATAGGCCGTTTCGGAGAAATAGGCGCCGGCGGTGGTCTCCGAATAGACGATGGCGATCTTGTGGTTTGCTCCGCCGGCCGGCGGCACGGGTGAACTGATCGTATAGGCTGGCTGGGTATAATCGGCGGGCAGGTGCACGGAATCGTTGACGTCGGCCATCAGCCCGATCTTGTTGATGTCTTCGCCCAGGAGCGCCTTGGGAATGGCCAGCTCGATGGTCCTGGAATCGGGACCCAGCGCGAAGTCGATTTCGGCGACAAGGGTCTGGCCGGCACTGCCGGTGTAGAGCCGCGCGACGCCGTCGCTGCCGATATTGACGTTGAATTCGGCGCCCGTCGCCCAGCCAAAGACCAAATGGCCGGTGGACGTATCACCGTCGGTGTCGATCCAGAATGTGGTGTTTGGTCCGATGTCGACCGCGCTCTTGAGCGCGATGACAAAGGCGTCATCGGTCACAGTGCCATAGAGTTCATAGCCTGCGACGTGCGTGGTGGGGGTTTCAAGGCGCTGGTTCTCGGTCCATTCGTTCAAGATGCCGTCGAAAGCGCTGACCGGCGGCAACGCTATGGTATAGCCGCCAAAGCCGTAATTGTTGGGGAGAAACACCGAGTCGTTGATATCGGCGAGCACGGCGATCTGCTCGATGCCTGGCCCGAGCAGGGATTTTGGAACCGCAAACTCAAGCGTGGTTCCATCCTGGCCGAAGGCGTGATCGATCTCGGCGACGAATGTTTCACCGGCGGCTCCGGAATAGAGCCGGGCGATGCCGTCGGCTCCGATATTGATGTTGAACTCGGCTCCGCCAGCCCAACCCCAGATCTGGTGGCCTGTGGCGGCGTCGCCATCGGTATTGATCCAGAAGGTCGTGTTGGGACCGATCGGCTGGGCGCTCTTGAGGGCGACGACAAAGTCGTCACTGTCGACCCGACCATACAGCTCATAGCCATCGACGCCGGTGCCGGCTGCCTCAAGACGCTGATCCTCGGTCCATTCGGTCAACAGCCCGTCAAAACTCGTCGTCTGCGGCTCGGCCAGCGTATATCCGCCGGTGCTGTAATTCGGCGGCAGGAACACCGAGCCATTGATGTCGGCCAGGATCTGCACTGACTGAACCGCTCCGAGGTCCTGCCTGGAAACGGTAAATTCGATGCTCGCCGCCCCAGGGCCGAAGGCATGGTCGATCTCTGCGACAAATATCTCGCCGGCGGCGCCGGAATAGAGCCGGGCAAATCCGTCGGCTCCGATATTGATGTTGAACTCGGCTCCGCCAGCCCAACCCCAGATCTGGTATCCGGTGGCAGCATCGCCATCGGTGTTGAGCCAGAAGGTCGATCCCGGGCCGATCGGCTGCGCGCTCGAGAGTGCGAACACGAATTGCTCGGGCTCGACCCGGCCGTACATTTCGTATCCTTCGACCAGGGTCGATTGGGTATCGAGGCGCTGATCCCCTGTCCATTCGGTCAAGAGCCCGTCAAACGTGCTTTCGGGGGGCTGGGTGACGAGATATCCGCCTTCTGCGTATGACGATGGCAGAAAGACCGAATTGTTTATGTCCGCATAAACCGTGAGCGAGGTCACGGCGAGCCCGACCAGCGCATGAGGCAGTCTCATTTCCAGCGTCATCCCCCCGGCGCCAATGACATACTCGATTTCGGCAACAAGGGTTGCCCCTTCCGAACCCGAATAGAGCCGGGCGACCCCATCGTCGCCGAAATTGATGTTGAACTCGGCGCCGACCGCCCAATCGAAGACCTGGTGTCCGGTTTCACTGTCGGCATCGGTGTTGAGCCAGAATGTCGTGGTGGGACCGATCGGCACCGCGCTTTCAAGTGCAATGAGGTAAGCCCCGTCCTCGTAGCGTCCAAAGAGCGCATAGCCCTCGACAAGGGTTTCGGGGCGCTCGAGCCGGTCGGAGGGCGACCAGTCCGCAAGGGATCCGTCAAGGGTGATGGTCATTGGACTGTCTCCTGAGAAGAAGTGTTGTCAACCCGCGCCGACGACCGCCACTCGGCGGTTTCATCCATCGCAAGTGCTGATTTCAGCCGATCGAGTCGCGCGAGATCGTGCTGGCTGGCCAGCCCGTTCGCGCGACCCAGTTCGATGGTGGCGCGCTCACCGGTCCTGTCGCCCTCGAGCCGGTACAGTGCGATCAGCCGACGATAGGCGGCGGCCGTGGGTGCCCGGGCGAAGATCTGTGCGAGGATGCGGGCCTCATTGCCGTAGGTGTTGTCTCCCCGATAGAGATCGACCAACATGGGCCGCGCCCAGTCGCTTTGCGGACGGATGGCGATTTCGTCTTCGAGCAGGCGGATGAGCAGGCCGGCTTTGCCCTGATCCCGATACAGCCCGGCCAGGGAATAGGCCTCGAAAGGGTTAAGCTGGGCCGTTTCGCGCCTGGTCTCGTAAAGGCTGATTGCCTCCTCGATCCGCCCCTGGGACAGGAGCACCTGGGCCTTTTCCTCGGTGTTGGGGAGCATGGCGATCGCCGCAACGATCGTTACGAGCACAATTGTCGCAACGAAGATATTGGTCCTCTCGGCCGGATCCATACGCGACATGAAGGCCAGCGGGCCAATGGCCGAAAACCTGCCTGGTCTGTAGGGGGCGTGGGTATCAGCGAGAGTGGGCATCATCGAGTTCCCTGTCCCCAATAAACAATACCACCCCAAGCGTTTCGGCGTTGTGGCGGACCTGGGCAATGTCGGAAGCGGAGTTGAGATATTCGGCCAGAAACACCGGCTTGCCTTCAGCCGTGAGGCGCGAGATCAGCCGCAACGATGAGCGCAGCATCCCCAGGCTGTTTGGCTGCTGGTCCTCTTGGGCACCAAACAGCAGGTCTTCCTTGGCCAGCCCGTCAATGGCGCTACGGTATGACGGATCGCTGAGGAGCTCTTCGCCATTCTGAGGCACGACCAGAAACCGGGGCCTGCCGGCGCGGGCATAGGCAGCAAGGCTATTGACGAAAGCGGTCATTGCCGCCTTGCGGGCGGCGGCACCGAGTTGGGGATCGTCGCGCTCGAACGCATCGACGCGGTCCAGATAGACCCCATCGAAGCCGGCGGCGACGATCCGGTCGAGATAGCTCGTGGGCTGGCCGAAAATGGTCGCCTGCCATGCCGGGTCCCAGTAACGGATGTCGTAATTGCCTTCCCATTCGGGGTTTTCGCCGAACAGCCATGACGGGCGATTTCGGGCCCAATCGTTCTGCCAGTAGAACCGGTAATCTTCAGCTTCTCCTATCGAGAGATAGGAGAGGACGAAGCGCTGTGAGCCGTCGGGCTTGGTCTTGAGGGTGGCGATTTCGGACGCGGAAAACGCACCCGCCGCCGTCCCGTCGCGCGAATAATCGATGACCACCAGATCATAATCGGTGGCGGCGAGGACACGCAGATCGATCCCCTGGAGCTGGTATGTCCAGGATCGAACCCCGGCCAGTGCCGAAGCCGTTCCGCCCATCGCGTGCGGCGAAAGCATAAGCGGAAATGCGGCCAGGACAGCGGCCAGTCCGGCCATGCGTATCCCCATGTCAAAGGTCTCCCATACGCCCGATCTGCCGATCGCGGCGAACCGGACACTAGGCGGGCGAGACGCTCTCCATGTTGACATTCATCAACTCGTGGCCCGCCGGGACACGACAT
Organism: uncultured Pelagibacterium sp.; assembly: GCF_963972885.1. Classification (NCBI taxonomy): domain Bacteria; kingdom Pseudomonadati; phylum Pseudomonadota; class Alphaproteobacteria; order Hyphomicrobiales; family Devosiaceae; genus Pelagibacterium; species uncultured Pelagibacterium sp. The sequence goes on from NZ_CAXAXY010000002.1 coordinate 55,132, forward strand.
TATCGGCTCAGCTGTCCCAAGACGTTCGGGAATCCCGAACACGAAACAGGGTGACCATCATGGAACAAACCAACAAGACTTCGTCCCTGGCAAAACCTGCGACCCCACCGGAAAGTCCGGTCGTTCGGGCCGTGTTTGCCGGGCTCAAAATCCTGGTTTTTGCGACCGAGCTGGTTGGAATCATCCTGCTCGTGCTCGGCCATATGGAACTGGGGACCGCATTGTTGCTGCATCTGGGCTATTGCGCCTTGCTGCTTGTGACCATCCTGGTGGCCGAGCGGAGTGGCATCTATTCGGGAGATATGCAGTCCTTTGCGCTCCAGGTGCTGGTGGCCGGCCCGTTCGGTGCCGCCTCGGCGATGATCGACGAGCAACTTTCCTCCCGGGTCCGCGCCGAGCATCTTCAAAGCTGGTACGACACCATTGCGCCGCCGCTCAAGCAGGCGGTGACCCTGGCTGACCGGATCCGCGACGATCAGGTCGTCCGGCCGGCGGCGCGGCTGCCGAAATCGGTCGACAGGCTGATCACATCGGGCTCAATGCGCGAAAAGCAGGCGGTTTTTGCCTCTATCGTCGCGGATGGTCCGGCAGAAGGTGTCAGTCTGATCGAAAAGGCGCTGCGCAGCCGCGATCAGCGGGTCCGCGTCCAGGCTGCTGCCGTTTCCGCCCTGTTTCGCTCCAAGATCCGCACCAGTGCGGGCCAGCGCCATCGGCCGGGCATTGGCATTGCTGCCAATGACGCCACACCGCCTGCGGCATAGGGGCTGACGATGATGGAGATGCCCTCCTGGTTTGCGCCCGCATGGCGCGACCCCCAGCCTGAAGCCGATGTATGCCTTATCGCCGAGGGGTGCTACCCCTATGTGGCGGGTGGGGTCTCCACCTGGATCGACTGGCTCATCAGGAGCCATCCGGATCTGACCTTTTCGGTGCTGGCCATCTTGCCGGGCATACCCCTGACCGAGCCGCGCTATGGGCGTCCGGCCAATCTGATCGCCATCGATCATCTGTATCTTGACGACAAGGGCAAGGGGCAGCGCGGCGCCTGGCCGGCAATGACGCCCCAATGGTACGCCGATACGCTTTCAGCAATTCTCGATCATGGCGATCCCAGCGCGTTTCATGCGCTGCTCGACAAGCTCGGGCCGACCAAACGTCGACCCACGGTGGCGGCGCTGCTCGATTCTCCTCAGGCCTGGCAGGCGCTTTCGGAGGGCTATGGACGCATGCCGCAAACGGCGTTCATTTCGTACTTTTGGGCGTGGCGGGCGTTGGTCGGCGGGTTGTTGCGCACCCTGGTCAGCCCGCTGCCCAGGGCCCGGATCTACCATTCGGTTTCCACGGGCTATGCGGGACTGGTTGCCGCGCGTGCCGCCCATGATACCGGCCGTCCGGTGATCGTTACCGAACACGGGATCTATTCCAACGAGCGGCGCGTCGAAATCCTGATGGCCGACTGGATCAACAACAGCATCGACACCGGGCTCGATTTTACAGACGAGCGCCAGGATGTCCGTGACTTCTGGGCCGATGCTTTCGAGAGCTTTGCGCGTCTCGCCTATAGCGCAGCCGACGACGTTATCGCGCTTTATGGCGACAATAACGCCTTTCAGCAGGCACTGGGTGCCGACAGCCGCAAGCTCACCGTGGTTCCCAACGGTGTGGATGTGGACCGTTTCAGCACGCTTCCCGACCGGGTTTCAGATCGCCCCACGCTGGCGTTCATCGGCCGCATCACGCCGATCAAGGACATCCAGACATTTATCGATGTGGCCGAGAGAGTGGCGTCGAAAGTGGCCGACTTCCGGGCGTTTGTGATCGGGCCGATGGATGAGGATCCCGACTATGCCCAGAGTTGTATCGATGCGGTCAACGAGCGTGGGCTCGACCATATTATCACGTTTACCGGTCCGGTCGATGTGCGCGACTACATGGCCGAAATAGATGTTCTCATGCTCACCTCGATTTCCGAGGCGCTGCCGCTGGTCATTCTCGAAGCGGGTGCGGCAGGTGTTCCGTGCATTGCGACCGATGTCGGTGCTTGCAGGGAAATCCTGGGATGCCCGGGCAGTCCGGGACAGGCCGCAGTCGCGGGGATCGGGGGGATGGTCGCCCCGGTGGGCGATGTGGGGGCACTGGTTTCAGCGGCCGTCCATCTGCTCAACAATCCCATTGCGCGCCAGCGCATGGGCGCGGCGCTGCGGTCCAAGGTCCGGATCCAGTACCGCTCGGACACCATCGCCGCGGCCTATACCAAGCTCTATGGCCGGCATCTTTCCCCAACCGCCAAAAGTGAGGTCTAAGATGGCTGGCATCGGGTTTGCCCTATCGAAGCTTCGCAACCAGAACAACCTGGCCGGGCATTCCATCGCGACCGGTCATGCCATCATGATCACGGCGGGGCCATGGATCGTCATCATGATCGGGCTGGCGCTGATTTCCTGGCTCGGGGGGCCGCTGGTGGGCGTGGAGATGACGACGACGTTTCGCGTCCTCGTCATCTATTGCTTTGCCCTTTCTCTTGTCGTGACCGCTCCCATCGCGCTCGAACTCAATCTGCGCGTTTCGGCCGAGCTGTTCGAGCGGCGGTTCGAGCGGGTGCATGGCATCTACATTGGCGCTCTGGCGGCCGCGGCGCTGATCACCGTCGCGCTCGCCTGGGTGCTGTTTTTCGTTGTCATCAGGCTGGACATGCCGACGGCGACGGCAGCGACCTTCTGCGTTTTGCAGGTGTCGCTGCTCTGGCTGACCATGTCCATGGTCGCGGCGATCCGCCAGTATGTCACGGTCACCACGGGCTTTACCATGGGGTTGAGCGTATCGGTCGTGCTTGGCCTGTCGCTTGCCGGATTGGGATATGGTGTTGCGGGTCTGCTTGCCGGGTTTGGGGCAGGGCTGTTCCTGGCCTTTGCCATTCTGCATGGGCTCATTGTCCAGACGTTTCCCGGACGGGTGCGGCGGCTCACCGACGGCATTGCGGCGCTGATTGCCCATCCCATGCGCTCGCGCACTTTCGCCATAGCGGGGATTTCGAGTGCGCTGGCTGTGTGGATCGACAAGCTGGTGGTCTGGCAATCTTATGAAGCCACGTCGATCGCGCACGGGCTCATTCACGCCCCGCGATACGATGTGCCCATGTTCATTGCCTATCTCTCGATCGTTCCGCTGATGAGTATCGTTTCGATCTGGCTGGAGACCGATTTTTTCACTGCCTATCGCAAGTATCGCGACATCGTTCATTCGGGCGGCACGCTCCGTCATATCGATGCCCAGCGCGCCGCCATCACATGGCAGACCACAAATACGATCTTTTCGGCCTTCGTCATTCAGATCACGATCAGCCTCGTTCTGGCGCTGACCGGGCCCTGGATCGTGGGCTTTTTGGGCCTTGGGCTCGAAACGCTGCAGGTGTTGCGGTTTGCGCTGATCGGGGCAGCGTTCCACTTCCTGTTTCTCGCCTGCGTGGGCGTCATTCTGTTTGTGCAGTACGCGCGGGCCTATTTCGTGCTCCAGGCTGCCTTTCTGATCCTCAATGGCGGGCTGACCTATGTGCTGCTCGCCAATCCGGACGCCCTGGGGCTGGGCTATGTGATCGCAACGGGGGCGGCTGCGATCCTTGCCTATGGGGTCATGGTCAACACCCTCCAGGTGATGAACAGGCTTACATTCATCGACAATAACCCGGCGGTTGCAGGCTAGGCCTGTGCTGTTCCCGGAACCAAGGAAAACGACAGTGAACGTCCATGCTCCAAAACGCGCCGGTCCAAAGCTCCTGCCGGACGAAAAGATCGGCGGATCTCCGAACCATTGGGTGGGGGTCGTTGAAGGCGCCGTGCTGATCGGTGGTGTGTTTGCCGTCGAAAGGCTGGGCTTGTTCGATCTGCAATCATTGCCCCTCCATCCGCTGGTTCTCGCCGTTGCGTTGATTGCCGCTCAATATGGCGCTTCGGGCGGGATCATGGCTGCGGCGATGGCTGCCGCGCTTGCCCTTCTGGGCGGAACGCTGCCTCAAAGGGTGGTGGGGGAGGGCTATTTCGAGTATCTCGCTGCAGTCTGGACGACGCCTCTGGCCTGGCTGATCATCGCCGTGCTTGTGGGGATCATCTCGGATGGGCACCGGCGCCTATTGCAGCGTTCCGAGCAGGCGCTTTTCGAAGCGCAAAAAGAGCGGGACCTGATTGCAGCGCAGTATGAGGCGTTGGCGGCCCGGGCCAAACGGCTCGAAAGGCGCGTTGCGGGGATCGAAGGCAATAATTCATCACGCCTTTGAAAACGATGGGGCTGTCAATATCGTAGAATCACTAGTGGGAGAACCGGAATTTATTAACAAAGGCTTAAGACTCATACTGGGGGTCACAAGAGGGGGTAAGCAAATGTTAATACAGAGGGACTTCCGCAATCCGGGTGCGGCCATCGAAGAGGCCGGATATCTGGGCTTTCAGGGAGGCGTCAAGTTCGGTGGCACCACCCGGCACAGGGAAAAGGAGCTGATCTATGCGCAAGGGGACGAGTCCGGCGACATATTTATCGTCGAGTTCGGATGTGTCCGTGTGTCGCGGATAACACTGGAAGGCCGGCGGCTTGTTACCGGATTTCACTTTGCCGGTGAGGTCTTCGGGTTTGAAACGGGCGCCGAGCGGCAATGCTATGCCGAGGCGCTCGAGTATTCCGGGACGCGGAAATTTCATCTCGATGGCAGGGAGTTGGCCAATCCGCGGATTGCCGACATGCTGTTTGGCCACCTTGAAAGCATCCACGAGCACCTGCTTGTCCTGGGAACCCAGAATGCCATTGAACGGGTCGCTGCATTTCTCGTCGGGATTGCCGACAGGCAGGGGAGTGGGGGAGCCCGGGCTCGTCTTCCGATGTCGCGCTGCGATATCGCCGACCATTTGGGTCTGACGTTGGAAACCGTGTCGCGCGCAATTCATCGCCTGCAGGTTCTCAAGCTCATCACGCTTGTGGGCGCCCGCGATGTCCTGCTGCTCGACCGGAAGGCGCTGCTCGATCTGGGAGCCTAGAACCGTTCAGGATTTGATTGACTCAAATCCTTGGCGCTAAACCCTTGTTTCGTCGCATGTCCGAACCGCAAAACCGTTTCCACTTTTGCTGGAAACGCTCTAGGTTGGGGATGTCTGACTGCCCTTATTGCGTGTTCAGATAAAGTGACGTCCACCTTATCTCAGCACGCCCGAGCTAATCGCGCGCTGCGTAGTGGTCGGAACCCTCGACGGCCATTCGGACCAGCTCCGCGAGACTGTGGGCCTGCATCTTGGTCATGATCGTGGCGCGATAGACTTCGACCGTTCGGGGACTGAGCCCGAGATTGTGAGCAATGGACTTGTTGGGGAGCCCGTTGACGACGCCATCGAGCACCTGGCGCTCCCGCGCGCTTAGCGACTCCAGCTTGTCACGAGCCGCCTGGCGTTGCTGACGCACCTGGCTTTTTTCCTGTGCGGCGGCGCAAACCCTTTTGAGGGTGGACAGGATCACCTCTTCACTGAATGGCTTTTCGATGAAATCGCTGGCGCCGGCCTTCATGGCCTCGACGGCAGCCAGCACATCTCCGTGGCCGGTCACAACGATTACCGGCAGGGTGTTTCCGTTCTTGCGCAAGCGCCGCAGCAGGTCGAGCCCGTTCATTTCCGACATGCGCAGATCGGTTATCAGGCAGGAGTCCTCCAGATTTTCCGCCGTATCGAGGAACTCGGCCGCTGAAGCGTATTTTCGTGATCGCCAGCCCGACGCGGCAAGCAGGAACGATAGCGACTGGCGAACTGGTTCTTCGTCGTCCACGATATGGATCAGGAAATCACTCGTCATGGGCCTGAATCTCTCTGTCGACCAAGGGAAGGGTGAACGTGAAAATGGTTTCTCTGCCAGGGATGGTACGGGCACTGATTGCGCCTCCATGTGCTTCGATTATGCGCTTGGAAATCGAAAGACCGACCCCCATTCCGCGGCGTTTTGTGGTTACGAACGCCTTGAAGATTTCTTCACCGAAATCGGGGTGAATGCCTTGCCCGGTATCGCTGAGTTCGATGCGCGCGAACTTGCCGCTCCGGCGCGTCCGTATGGTGACCACCTTGCGCGCGCTGGTTTGCACGGCGTCGGTGGCGTTGCGCAGGAGGTTGACGATCACCTGCTGGATCTGAGTGGGGTTGCCCAGCGTCTCGAGCGGTCCGGGGGTCAGGTCAAGTTCGGTGAGAATGCCGTCTTCACGGGTTCCGGCCAGGGCGAGCGCCATGGCACCCTCGATCAGTGTGTTGACGTTGACGATCTCCTTGTCGATTTCGCCTTGCGCCATGAAAATGCGCAGATGATGGATGATGTCGCCGGCACGCAGGGCCTGAGTTGCCGCCGCCGCAAGCGACTCGCGCAAGGCGGGCAGCATGGCGGGATCGAAAACTTCAAGCATGCGCTTGGCGCCCTGGACGTAGTTGCTGATGGCCGAAAGGGGCTGGTTGATTTCATGGGCAAGGGCGGACGCCATTTCCCCCATTTCGCTCATGCGCGAAAGCCGGGCGAGTTCGGCTTCGGTCTGTTCGAGCCGGGTTGCTGCCCGCTCACGCTCGGTCATGTCGCGCGCAAAGCCGATGAACAGCAGGCCTTCGCCGGTTGCTATCCTGACCACGTCGATGCTCATGGGGAAGGTGGTGCCATCACTGCGCTTGCCCCGCAGCAACCGGTTGCGGCCCAGAAACCGGGCAAAGCCGGTGGGCGGGTAGTCCGCGTTGCCCATGTTGTCGGGGTGATGGGTTTCAGCCATCAGGATATGGACATTGCGGGTCAACACCACCTTTTCGCGATAGCCGAACAATCGCTCGGCGGCAGCGTTGAACGAAACGATCTCTCCGCTCGGCTTGCTGGCTATGGTTGCGTCCGAGATGGTGTCGAGGATGGCCTGCAGATAGCTCTCGCGCCGTTGCAGGAGCTTGCTGGCCATAAGGGCCTTGTTTCGCTCCTCGCGCAGGATGCCACCGAGCCAGGCGATGCCCAAACCCACACCAGCGAACAAGATGAGGTTCGAGCTCTGGGAGGCACGGTCTTCCTCGGTGAAAAAATACACGAGCGGCAGCGCCAGGACCATCGTGAACACGCCGGGCGCCATGCCACCCAGGCCGGCGGCAAGCAGAATGGCCAGCGCAAAAAAAAGGTCGTTAAACGACGAGGTGAAAACGGGTGCGATGGCCAGCTTGAGGGTGCTGACAAAGATCAGCCCTGCCAGTCCAACCACGTAGGCAATTATAATGTCCCTCGGCAGCCCCATGACATCAGATGCATCCGGTTTGCCGATGCAAGTTAAAAACTTGTCAGAAAAGCGGCAAGTAAATTTAAAAAGAGCAGGGAATAAAGTGTTCGGCACTGCAACGGTCCCCGTCTTTTCCCGAACCGGAAATCGAGAGCGGGCCGAATGGTTGCGTCGTGGATGGTTCGACAGACATCAGGGCAAACGCATTTGAATCGCGCACGCCGTCCGCGTGGGGTTGGTTGGTCCCTTGTACCCGTGAACGAAGAAGTCGAAAAGCGCTATGAGGCGTTCAGGACCGACCCGTGCCTTTAGTTGCTGCTCAACAGGCGCGTAGCGAAATAGCCTGCGGTAGCTGCCGTTCCGGTAAGGGCGGCGCCCCAGACAATGTCGACGATAGTGACCATGACCGACCAGTCCCTGACAGTTGCCAGGTTGGTCATGTCGTAGGTGCCGTAGGCGACAAGGCCCAGAATGGCGCCGGCGATCAGAGCCTGGGTCCAGTTTCCGGACTGCATGGCCGGGGCGACGGCGAAGTAAACGATGCCGCCGATATAGAACAGATAGAAGGCGCCGGCGGCCGCGAGATTGGGCTGGTCGAGCAGGACGTGGCCGATCTGTTCGCGATAGAAGCCGAAAGCGACCCGCGAAAGCCAGACATAGTCGATGGCGAAAAAGACGATGGCTGTTCCGATATAGGCAATAACGTAAGGCATGTGGTCCCTCATATCCCCAGCATTGGCTGAAAAAGACGTACGATCCAGCTCTTGAATTTGAGCGGGGCTTCGGTGACGGCAAGGCAGATGCAATCGGCATCGTTTGTGGCGACCGGCTGATGGGTCAGGCTGCCATCGGCAATCTCGATATCGCCGCGGGTGAATGTACCGTCTTCGTCGGCAAAGGCACCGGAGAGGACCAGGGTCATTTCCATGCCGCGATGGGTGTGTTCGGGCACCGGCTTGCCGGCCGGAATGCGCAAAAGACGTGCGACCGCGCGGCCATCGCGGGTGGGGATAATGAACTGGGCGGCGCCAGGCATGGGTTTCCAGCGAATGGCATCGACGTCCGAACCGGCATAGGAGCGCAACGGTTCTGGAAGGACAGATGCCGATCCGCCGGAGGCGCCACGACGCGCGGGCTTTGCGCTGGGTAAGGGCGCGTTGGAGATACGGGCCTTGACCGCCTGCCAGCCGGCATCGCCGCCCGCGGCCGGTTCGATGGTATCGAGCAGTTCGCCGCCCGCGCCCTCGATCATGGCGTAGCGTTCACGGCACTCCGGGCAGACGGCCAGATGGGTTGCGACGGCGAGCGAAAAGCCCTCGGCGAGCGTACCGGCGGCATGATCGAGCAGGATCTCTTCATCGAGATGGTGGACGATGCTCATGAGCGATCCTCCAACGCGGTGCGCAACTTGGCGAAGGCCAGACGGATGCGGGATTTGACGGTACCCAGCGGCAGGCCGAGCTTTTCGGAGATCGTACTGTGAGACGCTTCCTCAAAGAACGAGAGCTTTAGGAGCTCAAGCTGTTCGGGGGGGAGACTTTGCATGGCGCGGTGAAGCCGGTCGGCATCCTCGTTCATGTCGAAGGCCGCGTCGGCCGGCCTGATTTCGGCGGGAACGAAAGCGGGATCGTTGGGATCGAAATCGGGACGGTTCGTCTTGCGCCAGTGGTCGATGCGCTGGTTGCGCGCGATGGTGAAAATCCATGTCGAGACATTGCCCTTGTCGGGGCTGTATTGGGCGGCCTTGTTCCAGACCGCCACCATTGTTTCCTGCATCAATTCCTCGGCGAGCTGCCCATCGCGGGAGAGCTTGGCCATGTAGGCGCGCACCCGGGGGCCGTAATAGCGGAACAGCTCTTCAAAAGCGGCAACGTCGCGCGACGTGGCGACTGCAAACAGTTTCTGGCGCATCACGATATTGAGCGCCTTCTTGTCACTGGGGTCGACAGCCATCTTGTCGGTACGCGCAATTCCTCTGGGGGCCGGACGCACAGCATACTCACGCTGCGCCGCCAAGGGCTTTGAAGTCTGCCATGCTGCCGGATCGATTGAAAGCACTGTCGTCATGCATCGATCTACGGGCGCACAATGGGGGCGGATCACAGCTGCAAGAATAAAAATCTCTCTTTGCGTGCATCCGTTTCGGCGTCTGGCTCGTACCTTAGTGAAACCCAAACAAGGACAAGCCGACCCATGTATCTCGACGCTGGCCCCAAAGGACCGAAAGGCACCAGGCGTATTGCCGTGATCGGAAGCGGAATTTCCGGGCTCTCGGCCGCCTGGCTGATGAGCCAGTCCCACGATGTGACGCTCTATGAGGCCGATTCTCGGATCGGGGGGCATTCCAATACGGTCGATGTCGATTATGACGGCAAGACGATCCCGGTCGATACCGGGTTCATCGTCTACAATGAAGGGAACTATCCCAATCTCGTTGCGATGTTCGACCATCTGGGCGTTGCAACAGAGCTCTCCTGGATGTCGTTTGGCGCCTCGATCGATGGTGGGGCTTTCGAATATTGTTCGGACCCGCTGGGGCTGATCGGGCAGAAATCGAACGTGGTGCGCCCGCGCTTCTGGCGCATGCTTTCCGATATCGTGAAATTTTCCCGCTCGCACCGGGAAATTCTTGCCGATGGCAGTCTAACGCAGGTCGGATTGGCCGATTATCTGGCCGAAAACGGGTATTCCGAGAGCTATATCGCGGATCATATCCTGCCCATGGCGGCGGCGATCTGGTCGTCTTCGGCTACCGATATCCGCAATTACCCAGTGCAGGCCTTCGTGCGATTTTTCCTCAATCACGGGTTGCTCGATCTTTACAACCGTCCGTTGTGGCGGACGGTAACGGGCGGCAGCCGGGAATATGTTTCGCGGTTGGTGGCGGGCTTTAAGGGAACGGTGCGGCTTTCAACCGGGGTGAGCCGGATCGAGCGGCATTCGGGTGTAGTGACGGTAACCGATGCGCGCGGGCACAAGGACATCTTTACCGACGTCTTGATCGCCACTCATGCGGATCAGGCGCTGGCCATGCTTTCGGACGCCGATGACGACGAGCGAGCACTGCTCGGGGCCTTCGAATATACGCACAACAAAGCGGTGCTGCACACCGACAAGCGCCTGATGCCCAAGCGCAAATCGGTATGGTCGAGCTGGAATTATATCGGCGAGCGCGAGTGGGACGGGGACAGCCCGTTGTGCGTTACCTACTGGATGAACAAGCTCCAGAATATCGACAGGAAATACCCCCTGTTCGTGACGCTCAATCCCAGCCGTGACATCGATCCGGCCACGATCTTTGAGACGTTCGACTATACTCATCCGCTTTTCGATCAGAAGGCGATGGCGGCGCAAAAAGAGCTCTGGCGCCTGCAGGGTCGTGGCGGTGTGTGGTTTGCCGGAGCGCATTTCGGCTCGGGATTTCACGAAGACGGGTTGCAGGCCGGTCTGGCCGCGGCCGAAGATATGGCAGGGGTGCACCGTCCCTGGACGGTGGAGAATGCCTCGGGCCGTATCCATATCGGAACCGAAAGGGTTGCCGCCGAATGAGCGATGGCGCGATTTATGCCGGAGAGGTTGTGCATGTGCGGCACAGGCCGCGCGCGCATACGCTGCGCTATCGCGTTTTTTCGCTGCTCGTCGATCTCGACCGGCTCGATGCGCTCGATAAAAGGCTCAGGCTTTTTTCCCACAACCGGTTCGGCGTGTTCAGCTTTCGCGATGCTGACCATGGGGACGGGGAGGGGGGCGGATTGCGGCGCTGGGCCGAGCGGCTGCTGGCTGATGCGGGGATCGCGGGTGAAGGCCTCAGAATTGAAATGCTCTGCTATCCGCGGATTTTCGGATATGTCTTTAACCCGATCACCGTCTATTTCTGTTCGGACAGCCAGGGGGTGCGGGCTATCCTCTATGAGGTGTGCAACACGTTTTACGAGCGGCACACCTATGTGATCCCGGTGGGCGAACATGCTGGGGGGACGGTGCGGCAGTCCTGCGCCAAGGAACTCTACGTTTCGCCTTTCGTGCCCATGCAGGCGCGCTATGATTTCAAGATCACGCCGCCAGCCGAAAAGGTCCAGATCGCCATCAATGAGCATGATGGCGAGGGTGCGCTGCTCTATGCGGCCTTTACCGGCAAGCGCGAGGAATTGAGCGACAGGAGTCTGGGGGCTGCGCTGTTGCGCTATCCGCTGATGACGCTGAAAATCATGGGCGGCATCCATTGGGAAGCACTCAAGCTCTGGCTCAAGGGCAATCCGGTGTTCATGCATAAAAAGGCGCGTGAAAAGATTTCCCATTCGGTAATCGGCACGGCGCCGGCCGAATAGGCATCAGCGCCGCTCATCGATCCATCACCAATCGGCGTTTTGAGCGAAGCGGTGCTTCCTTTAAGCTTGATGCAAATCGACCCTTGAAGGTCGAACATCATGCAAAGAGGAAACATTGATGTCCCATTCCGAGATTCTTTCAGCTGCGATGCTGGATGCCGCCGATCTGACCGGTGGGTCGCTCAAGGTGCATTCGCCCGTCGATGGCGCGCTGATCGGGGAGGTTGCGACCCATTCGGGCGCCGACGTCGAAAAGATGATCGGTACGGCCAAATCGGCATTTGCCGAATGGAAGCTGGTGCCGGCGCCGCGCCGGGGCGAGTTGATCCGGCTGTTCGGCGAGGAATTGCGCAACGCCAAAGAGGCCTTGGGCAAGCTTGTGTCCCTTGAGGCCGGCAAGATTTTTCAGGAGGGGCTGGGGGAAGTCCAGGAGATGATCGATATCTGCGATCTGGCGGTGGGCCAATCGCGGCAATTGTTCGGGCTGACCATAGCTTCCGAACGTCCGGGTCATTCGATGCGCGAGACCTGGCACCCGCTGGGGGTGACCGGGGTGATCTCGGCGTTCAATTTTCCCGTCGCGGTGTTTGCGTGGAACTTTGCACTGGCGACGGTGTGCGGCAATACCACGATCTGGAAACCCTCGGAAAAGACGCCGCTGACGGCGTTGGCGGTCAAGAAGATTTTCGAGAGGGCCTCGGCCCGGTTCGGGGATGCGCCCGACGGGGTCTTGCAGGTGGCCATTGGCGGTGCCGATGTGGGCGAAGCGCTGACGGCTTCGAAAGACGTGCCGTTGATTTCGGCGACCGGGTCGACGCGAATGGGCAGGATCGTTGGCCCCAAGGTGGCCGAGCGGTTCGGTAAGACCATTCTCGAACTTGGCGGCAACAACGCGATGATCGTGGCGCCATCGGCGGACCTCGACAATGCGGTGCGGGCCATCGTCTTTTCAGCGGTTGGCACCTGCGGGCAGCGCTGCACCAGCCTGCGGCGGCTGATCGTGCATGAGGACGTGCGCGACCAATTGGTCGAAAAACTCAAGAGCGCCTATGGCAGGCTGCCGATCGGCAGTCCTTTGGAACAGGGTGTTCTGGTTGGGCCTCTGATCGACAAGGCAGCCTATGATGGCATGCAGGCGGCGCTGGAAAAGGCGAAGACCGAAGGCGGCAGGGTGACCGGAGGAGAGCGGGTGGACGCTGTCGAAGGTGGGTATTATGTGCGCCCGGCCATTGTCGAGATGGCCGGGCAGAGCGCCATCGTCAAGCATGAGACCTTCGCGCCGATCCTTTATGTCCTGGCCTACAAGACGCTCGAAGAGGCCATCGCGCTGCAGAACGATGTGCCGCAAGGGCTTTCGAGCTGCATTTTTTCGACTGATATGCGCGAAACGGAAACCTTCCTTTCGGCGGCGGGGTCCGATTGCGGCATCGCCAACGTCAATATCGGGCCCTCGGGGGCCGAGATCGGCGGGGCTTTCGGCGGGGAAAAGGAAACAGGCGGCGGGCGCGAGAGCGGATCGGACGCCTGGAAGGCCTATATGCGGCGACAGACCAATACGGTCAATTATTCGCGCGCGTTGCCGCTGGCGCAAGGGATCAGGTTCGATATCTAGGTGCCGTTTGTACCAATCATTGCAAGGCCAGATTAACCCTGGGGCCGGTCGCTCTGTGGGAAGCGGGGAAAAAACAGGCTTCATTAATCTCTGGGTCTTCACACTCTCTCGTGCGGGACGGCTTCAGGGTCGCCCGAACGGGGGAACAAGATCCGGGATTGCAGAATGCACGATGGACGAAGCGCTGGCGGGTGTCTGACCGCCAATCCGAGCCGGCTCGATCTTATCGAACTGGCGATCACACGCACTGATCGGGCTATCCTGATTTCGAATGCCGAGGGGCATCCGTGCTATCTCAATCCCGCTTTCGAGGCGCTGTTGGGCTATGGGCTGGACGATTTTGCCGGACAGGCTCCCTGGTCTCTGCTGGCCGGCCCGATGATCGATGAACGGTTGCATCAAAGGGCGCGCAGCTTTGGCAATACGGGCGGGGGATTTAGCGACGATTTGCTGTTGCGCACGCGATCGGGCGATCCGGTCTGGGTTTCGGCCTGGCTCGATCCGGTGCACGACGCCCAGGGACATTTTACCCATCTTATCGCCATGCTCGCCGACACCACGCAATCGAAGCGTCTTCAGGTTTTCCAGCGCGTCTCACTCGATGCGCTGAGCCGTGACATGCCGCTCACGGAGTTCATGGGCCATATCTGCGAGCAGGTGCAGGCGCTCGCGCCCGATACGGTCTGTTCGATCCTGGGGGTGGACGAGAACCGTAGGCTGCGGCCTCTGGCGGCGCCGAGCCTGCCGGCCTCGGTGGCGAAACAGATCGACGGGCTTGAAATCGGGCCCCGGACCGGCAGTTGCGGCACCGCCGCCTGGCGGGGCGAACCGGTGGTGGTCGAAGATATCGAAACCGACCCACTATGGACCGATTTCAAGCATCTTTTTCTGCCGCTGGGGCTAAGGGCGTGCTGGTCATATCCGATGGTGTTGCGCGACGGGCGCGTTGCCGGGACCTTCGCCTTCTATTTTCCGGAGCGCCGGCCACCGAGTGCATGGCATTTGCGGCTGGTGGAGGCGTGCCTCAGTCTGTGCGTAATGGCGATCGAGCGGCACGAAGCGCGGACGCAGATCCGTCGGCTTGCCTATTATGACGCGCTGACGGGCCTGCCCAACCGCGTGCTGATGCGTCAGCGGGTCGAGCAGACCCTGGCGGGTGACCCCCTGCGCAGGAAATCGCTGGCATGCCTGTGTCTCGATCTCGACAGGTTCAAGGATATCAACGACGCCTACGGGCTGCCTGCGGGGGATATGGTGCTCGAAGCGGTCAGTCAGCGGCTTCTTGATCGTGCCTCATCATCGGACATGGTGGCCCGGATGAGCGCGGACGCGTTCATCATCCTGCTCGACGATTGTCGGGCGGAAGGCGCCGCGGCGGCGGCCCAGGACCTGCTGGCCAGCCTCAGGGAGCCATTCGAGATCAGCGGAACGACAGTATCGCTTTCGGGCTCGATCGGCATTGCACTCTATCCGGGCGATGCGACCGATGTCGAAACGCTGGTCAACAAATGCGAAACGGCGATGTTTGGGGCCAAGGCTGCGGGGCGGGCCAATTATCACTTCTTCTCGCCGGAAATGAACGCGGCCAATCGCGACCGGCTGGAACTGGGGGTTGCGTTGCGCGAGGCGCTGGCCGATGGCCAGCTTTCGCTTGCCTTCCAGCCGCAGATCGATCGCAACAGCGAAGAAATATATGGAGTGGAAGCACTGGCGCGCTGGACCCATCCCCAGTTGGGGCCGGTCGGTCCCGACCGGTTCATACCGGTCGCCGAGCAGATCGGGATGATCGAGGATATCGGGCTCTGGGCGCTGCGAACAGCTTGCGCTCAACTGGCGCACTGGCGTGCGGCGGGGCGACACATCCCGGCGGTCTCGGTCAATATCTCGGCCCAGCAGTTCCGCAATGGCGCTTTTTGTGCCCAGGTTGGTGAAACGCTTGCCGCGCACGGGCTTGCCCCGTCCGATCTGACCATCGAGATCACCGAAAGCCTGATGCTCGACCAGACGGCTGCCGTGACGGCCAATACCGATGCGTTGAGCAAAATGGGCGTCAATCTGTCGATGGACGATTTCGGGACGGGCTTTTCCTCCCTGTCGCTGATTGCCCGCCTTCCGGTCAAAGAGCTCAAGATCGACAGGGCATTCATCGACCGGCTCGAAAGCGACGCTGGGGCGCAGGCGGTTGCAACCGCGATAATCTGCATGGGACAGAGTCTCAATATGCGTGTTGTTGCAGAGGGTGTGGAAACCGATGCCCAGAGACGGTTCCTCGATGCGCTCGGATGCGACGCACAACAGGGTTATCTCTATTCCAGACCGCTCACCGCTAAAGCCATCGATGATTGGCTCGATGCCAATGCACACACCCCGGCAGGGCGGCGCAGGCGGGCCTGACCGGTAAACCGGGCGTCAGGCCGTTTCACCCTCCGGCGTTCCGTTGCGCAGCCGCTCATCGGCAAGCTGGCGGATCTCGGTCAACTCGGTGATTGTGGTTTCGAGGTCGGTCAATTGCGCGCGCAGCAGCTCGAGGCGTTCATCGACCTTTTCGATCAACAGCTTGACCTGGGCGGTTCGGGTGCCGTCGGCATCGTAAAGGCTGAGATATTCGGAGATATCGCGCAGGGTGAAACCCAGCCGCTTGCCACGCAAAATGAGGATCAGCCGGGCGCGGTCGCGCCGCCTGAAAACCCGGGTCGACCCCAGGCGGTCGGGCTTTAAGAGCCCCTTGGTTTCGTAAAATCGTATGGCACGGGTGGAAATGGAGAACTCGTTTGCCAGATCGGTGATGGCGAACAGGTCGCGCTTTTCGGCATCGTGCTTGTTCAAGATACTATCCCCCCGCTTGGACATTTTCTTCGTAATCGGCACGCAGATCGTTCTTGGAGAGCTTGCCGATCATGGTCTTGGGTAACTCGTCGCGGAAAATGATTTCGCGGGGCATTTCGAGCTTGGAGAGACGGTCCTTGAGAAAATCCTTAAGGCCGCCCTCGGTCAGCGATTGCCCGTCCTTGAGTTTTACATAGGCGATTGGCACTTCTCCGCGATACTCATCCTTTACGCCGATCACATTGGTTTCGTCCACAGCTGGGTGCTGGTAGATCGCATCTTCGATGGCGCGCGGATAGACGTTAAAGCCCGAGCAGATGATCAAATCCTTGATGCGATCGACAAGGAACACATAGCCGTCCTCATCGAAATGGCCGACATCTGCGGTGCGCAGATAGCCATTGGCGGTGAAGGCCGCCTTGGTGGCCTCCTCGTCATCGAAATAGCCGAGCATGACCTGGGGGCCCTTGAGCACGAGTTCCCCGCGCTCGCCCTGGGCCACTTCCTTGTCGGGATCGTCGAGATCGACAAAGCGAACGTCGGTTGCGGGCAGCGGCAGGCCGATCGATCCGGGCTTGGAGGGTACGCGCAGGGCCGCGCAGGTCACGACCGGGGAGGCTTCGGTCAGACCGTAGCCTTCGGCGAGAATGGCGTTGGACTTTCTGGCGAAGGCCTCGCGTGTTTCGCCTGGAAGGCCGGCGCCGCCGGAAATCGCAACTTCGATGGGCGAAAGGATTTCGGCGGTCGCCGTGTTCTTGGTGGCCAGGGCATGCAGCAGAGTCGGGACGGCAGGCAGAACGTTGGGTTTGGTGCGCTTCATGAGGGAGAGGAAAGCCTTCATTTCAAAGCGCGGAAGCATGACGACCTGGGCACCCGAGCACAGCGGCACGTTCATGCATACGGTCATCGCAAAGATATGGAAAAAGGGCAGTACGGCGACGATTTTGGAGGGGGGGTAGAACAGCCCGCACCCCCATTTGTCGATCTGGCTCATATTGGCCGCGATATTGGCGTGACTGAGCATGGCGCCTTTGGGGGTGCCCGTGGTGCCGCCGGTATATTGCTGAACGGCGACGTCCTTTTCGGGATCGATCTGGACGGGCGTGGGCGTCCTGCCTTTGGTCATCAGATCCTCAAAGGATATGACGGCGCGCGCGGCGGGCGACTCTGCCGTCTTTACGATGTCCTTTCCCTTGAACATCGAAAACAGGATCTTTTTCATTCCCGGCAGCGCGTTGGGGAAGTGGGCCACGACGAGGTTCTTGATATGGCCCTGACCCACCAGTTTCTCGGCATTGGGATATGTCGCCTTGAGGTCGAGCGTAATGAGAACGGTCGCGCCGGAGTTGGAGACAATGTGGCTCAGTTCGTTGAGGGAATAGAGGGGATTGCAGTTGACCACGGTGGCGCCGATGCGCAGCACCGCAAAATAGGAAATAACGTAGAAGGGAGTGTTGGGCATGAGCAGCGCAACGCGGTCGCCCTTTGCCACTCCGAGTTCGGACTGTAGTGCGCCGGCCAGAGCGTTGACCTGTTCTCCCAGACGCCGAAACGACGTGGTGGCGCCCATGAAATCCAGCGCGGTGGCGTCGCCCATCTTGGCGCAGGAGGCCAAAAGCTGCTCATGGACCGGAGTGGTGTCGATGGATACATCCCAGTCGATGCCTTCGGGATAAGCGGTTATCCAGGGATGGGGCGCGCTGATCGGTTTGTTCATGTTCTCTCCTCCGGTGGATCTTGTGTCCACGCCTGCTCATGAAAAGTATGTCATGGGCTAACGTTAGCGTCAAACGATGCACGTTGGGCAAGGTTCCTTACCCTGTTTGACCCAATTTCTCGGTCGATAGCAGTGCCAAATGCCCGGATTCCAGCGCGTTTGGCTCTTTGAAACAAATCCGTAGCGAATGCGTTTTAGATTAAGGCGCTTTATAGCCGGCACGCCGCGCCATGGCCGTTCAGACTGAATGACCTATTAGGCATTGAGTTGACGTTTACGTCCACCGGTGTATGCTCAACTTGATTTCAGCTGTGCCGAAGACGGGCGCGTGACTGAAGCTGAGGCTTGTAGTTCCGAGCCGATATTTGTGTTGCGTGCGGGCGTTGCCCGGGCGCACGAGGTCAGGGGAGGCCGCATTATGGTTTTGGCACTTATCGTGATTGGCATTGTCGCTTTTCTGGTCCTGGCGATCCGCCAGTCCCCGTTGTGGCAATGGGCGCTGGCCGCAGCGTTCATTGGCGTCTTAGCCATGCTGCGGCCCGATGACGGGCTGGCTCTTTCGACAAGTGCGATCGGGTGGATACTGGCTCTGTTGCCCGCCGTGGTGTTGGCGCTTCTGGCCATTCCGCCTGTCCGCCAGCGGGTTCTGACCGGCCCTGCCTATTCCATGGTCAAATCGATCCTCCCGCGCATTTCGCGGACCGAACAGGAAGCGCTCGATGCGGGAACCGTCGGCTGGGACGCAGAGATTTTTTCGGGTCGCCCCGATTGGGACAGGCTGCTCGAGATTCGCAAGCCCGAGCTGACCGAGGAAGAACAGGCGTTTATCGACGGGCCATGCGAAGAGGTCTGCGCGATGATCGATGATTGGGACACGCGCAACAATCGCATGGATATGCCGCCCGAAGTCTGGCAGTTCCTCAAAGACAAGGGTTTCCTTGGCATGCTCATCGGCAAGGAGCATGGGGGCCGAGGCTTTTCGGCGCAGGCGCAGAGCCAGGTGGTCTCCAAGATCGCCTCGCGTTCGGTTGCGGCGGGGATCACCGTGATGGTGCCCAACTCGCTCGGGCCGGGCGAACTGCTTGAGAAATACGGCACGCCCGAACAGCAGGGCAAATACCTCCATCGCCTCGCCAAGGGCGAGGAGGTGCCGTGCTTTGCGCTGACCGGCGCGCATGCAGGATCGGACGCGGCGGGCATGCGCGATGTGGGCGTGGTGACCTATGGCGAATACGAAGGCAAGCAGGTGCTGGGCGTTCGGCTGAGCTGGGATAAGCGCTATATCACGCTTGCTCCGGTGGCGACGCTGCTTGGCGTGGCATTCAACCTCTATGATCCCGACAATCATCTGGGCAAGGGTGAGGATGTCGGCATCACACTGGCGCTGGTTCCTGCCGATTATCCGGGTGTTGTGATCGGGCGGCGGCATCTGCCGGCGCGTTCGGCGTTCATGAACGGGCCGACATCGGGCACCGACGTTTTCGTACCCATGGAATTTTTGATCGGCGGCACCCAATATGCCGGGCAAGGCTGGCGCATGCTGATGGAATGCCTTGCGACGGGCCGCGCCATTTCGCTGCCGGCCATCGGCACGGTTTCGATCAAGGCGGCGCTGCGCACCACATCGGCCTATGCGCGCATCCGGCGCCAGTTCGGCATTTCCATCGGCATGATGGAAGGGGTTGGCGAGGGCATGGCGCGGCTTGTCAAATCGGCCTACCAGTTCGAGGCTTCGCGGGCCATGACGGCGGCAATTGTCGATGACGGGCAAAAGCCGGCAGTGATTTCGGCGGCGCTCAAATACCGCACGACCGAGGAAATGCGCGGGCGCGTCGACGATGCCATGGACATCCACGGAGGGCGCGCCGTGCAGGACGGGCCATCCAACTATCTGTTCGCCGGTTATCAGACCATTCCGGTGGCGATCACCGTGGAAGGCGCAAACATCCTGACGCGGACTTTGATCACGTTCGCGCAGGGCGCGTTGCGGGCGCATCCCTATTTGCTCAAGGAAGTGCAGTCTGCCCAGAACCCCGACAAGCGTCAGGGGTTGAAGGATTTCGATGCGGCGTTTTCGGGTCATATCGGGTTCATGCTGCGCAACATGACGGCGTCGTGGTGGCATAATCTGACCTTTGGGCGGTTCGCCTCGAGCCCGGTCGAGCACGAGCTCAAGGGCTGGTATCGCGCGTTGCACCGCTATTCGCAAAGCTTTGCGCTGGCGGGCGACTGGACTGTGGCCTTTCTGGGCGGCGATCTGAAACGCAAGCAGATGCTCTCTGGCCGCATGGCGGACGTTTTCTCGGACCTTTATCTGCTCTCGACCGCACTCAAGCGCTATGAGGATGACGGGCGGATGCCCGAGGACGTTGCGGTGATCGATGCAATTGCCCGCGATCGGATTGCCGGAATCGAAAAGGGGCTCGGGGAAGTCATCGACAATTTCCCCAACCCGTTCCTCAAATTCGCTCTGGGCGCTCTGATCTTTCCGCTTGGGCGGCGGGCGCGTCCGTCGCGCGACCGGGAAAACTACCGGCTTGCGCGCTCGGTACTCGGCCATTCGCCGTTTCGCGACCGGCTGACACGCGGGGTCTATCTGACTTTCGATCCGGCCGATCGCACGGGCATGCTCGAAGACGCTCTGGTCAAGGTCGAGGCGGCGGCAGAGATCGAAAAGAAGTTCTTCCGGGCCATCAAGAAGGGCGAGATCGATCGGCGACTTGATCGGGACGCCATCGAGGATGCGATATCCAAGGGCATCCTGAGTGCGGAAGAAGCCCAGATCATGCGGGTGGCCGACGAGGCCACCGACAGGGTCATCAAGGTCGATGATTTTGCTCCCGACGCCCTGGCGCGCCCGGCCCAAAAGCCCGAAAGCGAATATACCGCGGCCGCCGAATAGGCGGTTGCGGAACTTTGCGAGCCGTTTCACCCTTGTTCCGACCGAGAGAAACACGAGAGGAGTCAAGCCTTGGCGCAAGCTGATACGCCACAGACCCGACACTGGGACTTTTCAATCGATGTCGAGCAGATCGGCTGGCTGGTGCTGGACGTTCAGGACAATTCGGTCAACGTTTTGAGCCGGGAGGTGATTTCCGAGCTCGAGAAACTGGTCGGTCATATCGAACAACTGGGCCAGGCCGGTAGCCTTGTGGGCGTCGTCCTGCTGTCTGGAAAGTCGGGCTTTATTGCGGGGGCCGACATTTCCGAGTTCGACCAGATGAGCGACCCGGCCGTTCTGCCCGAGGCCCTGCGGCGAACCCATGGGGTGTTCCAGCGGATCGAGGATCTCAAAATCCCGTTCGTGTGCGGCATTTCGGGTTTCTGTGTCGGCGGCGGGTTGGAACTGGCACTGGCCTGTCACTACCGCATTGCGGTCAACGACGAGGGCACCAGGCTGGGCTTTCCGGAGGTCAATCTGGGGATTTTTCCCGGTTTTGCCGGAACCGGTCGCTCGATCCGCCAGGCTGGGCCGGTCGATGCGATGCAATTGATGCTGACCGGCAAGATCCTGCGTGCGTCGCAGGCGAGAAAACTCAACCTTGTCGACAAGCTGGTGCGGCACCGCGACATGTTGCGCTGGGAGGGCCGCAAGGCGGTGCTGTCCAGGCGCAGATCCGATCCCGCGCCCTTGACCAAGCGCGCCATGGCGTTCGGGCCGATCCGTTCGCGCGTTGCCGACAAGATGCGCGAGGAAGCGGGCAAGAAGGCGCCGAGAAATCACTATCCCGCGCCCTATGCGCTGATCGACCTGTTCGAAAAATATGGCGACGATCCCAAAAAGATGATCGCCCACGAGATCGATTCCTTTGTGCCGCTGATGGCTTCGCCGACTGCGCAGAACCTGCGCCGGGTCTTCTTTTTGTCCGAAAGCCTGAAACGGCTCGGGGTCAAGGGCAAGGACAAGCCCAAATTTGTCCGCGTCCATGTGGTGGGCGCCGGGGTGATGGGCGGCGATATCGCGGCGTGGTGCGCCTATCGCGGCATGGCCGTGACGCTTCAGGACATGGATATGGACCGCATCAAGCCGGCGCTGGACCGGGCCAAGAAGCTGTTCAAAAAGCGGCTGAAGACCAGGCAGGCCGTCGATGCCGCCATGGCGCGGCTGGAACCTGATGTCGAGGGCAAGGGTATCGCGCGGTGTGACGTCTTGATCGAAGCGGTGGTGGAAAAGCTCGACGTCAAGCAGCAGATTTTTTCCAACGCCGAAAAGCAGCTTAGGCCCAATGCCATCATGGCGACCAATACGTCCTCGATCGAACTGGAGCGGATCGCAGAGGCACTGGATAATCCCAACCGGCTGATCGGACTGCATTTCTTCAACCCGGTGGCGCAATTGCCGCTGGTCGAGGTGATCCGATCGACACTCAATGACGATGATGCGATCCGGGTCGGCGCGTCATTCGTCCTGGCCATCGGCAAGAGTCCCGTCGTGGTCAAGTCCAAGCCGGGGTTTCTGGTCAATCGGGCGCTCATGCCTTACATGCTCGAAGCCATCGACCGGGTGGAAAAGGGCGAAAGTCCCGAACAGCTCGATGCGGCGGCTGTCGCCTTCGGGATGCCCATGGGACCAATCGAATTGATGGACACCGTGGGGCTCGACGTCGGGGCGTTCGTCGCCAAGGAGTTGGGCCAGAAGGTGCCCGAGGACAGCAGGTTTGCAAAGCTGTTGGCGGATGGAAAGCTGGGCCGCAAGAGCGGTGAAGGCTTTTACAAATGGGTGGATGGCAAGGCGCAAAAGGAAAAGGCGCCGGCTCATGCCAATCTTGAAGGGCTGGGGCGCGATCTGGTCCAGCCGCTTGTCGACACCGCAGAAGTTATCGTTTCCGAGGGCGTGGTTGAAAGCGCCGACATGGCCGATATCGGCATGATCCTGGGGACCGGCTTTGCCCCGTTCCTGGGCGGACCGCTCAAGGCACGTGAGGACGGAAGGGCTTAAATCATGACACAGACATTGCGCAAAGTCGCCATCGTGGGATCGGCGCGCATCCCGTTCTGCCGCGCCTATACCGGCTATGAAAATGAATCCAACCTGTCCATGCTCTCAACCGCGATCGGCGGGCTGGCGGAGAAATACGGGCTCAAGGGACAGCGGATCGGGGAAGTGATGGCCGGGTCGGTCATTTCGCACTCCAAGGATTTCAACCTTGCCCGCGAAGCGCTGCTCGATGCGGGTCTGTCACCGCAAACGCCGGGGACGACACTTCAGATCGCGTGCGGAACATCGTTGCAGGCCGCGCTCACGCTGGGGGCCAAGATCGCCACCGGAGAAATCGACAGCGGCATCGCGGCGGGGTCCGATACGGTGTCGGACAGCCCGGTGGTGCTGGGGCCGAAAATGCAAAAGCGCATGATCGCCATGTCGCGGGCCCGCACGACGGGCGAAAAGCTTTCCGCCTTCAAGGGGTTCAATTTCGGCGAGATAACGCCGGTCGCCCCATCGACGCAGGAACCGCGCACGGGCCTGTCGATGGGCGAGCATTGCGAATTGATGGCCAAGCAATGGGGGATTTCGCGCGAGGCGCAGGATCTGCTGGCGCTGCGCAGCCACCAGAATGCGGCCGCTGCCTATGACAGCGGATTTCACGACGATTTGATCGTGCCCTGCGCCGGGATTTACAAGGACAACAACATCCGGCCCGATACCAGTCTTGAAAAAATGGCGACGATGAAGCCCGCTTTCGACAAGAAATCGGGCAAGGGCACTCTGACGGCGGCCAATTCCACGCCGCTGACCGATGGGGCGTCCTCGGTGCTTCTGGCCAGTGAGGATTGGGCGCGCGAACGCGACTTGCCGATCCTGGGCTATCTCACCATGGGTGCTGTTTCGGCCAATGATTTCGCCCATGGCGACGGGCTGTTGATGGCGCCGACAATCGCGGTTTCGGACCTGATGCGGCGGAGCGGATTGAGCTTTGCCGATATCGATCTGTTCGAGCTCCATGAAGCCTTCGCGGCCCAGGTGCTGTGCACGCTGGCTGCATGGGAAGATCCCGACTACAATCGGGCGGTTTTGGGGCGAGATGATCCGCTTGGAGCCGTTCCTGTTGATAAAATCAACGTGTTTGGCTCCTCTTTGGCATATGGCCATCCTTTTGCGGCGACGGGGGCACGCATTCTGGGTATGACAGCCAAGCTCTTGAATGTTCAAGAAAAAAGCCGAGCGCTCATTTCGGTTTGTACGGCAGGCGGTATGGGCGTTGCCGCGATTGTGGAGCGCGGAAATTAATCAGTGCTTGTCAAAGCCGTTTGAGCAGGGATAGGCTCCCGATCCAGATCAACGGGGAATGATTTTCCCCGTTGATCTTCGTTTGAGCTGCTCCGTTCCAAAAAAAGAGGGCAGCCGTGGGCTGGAAGCATCACATTTCGTCCAATACAAAAAGGAGACGACCATTATGACACGTACCACCAAGCTATTGGCGGCACTTGCAGCGACGACGTTCCTCGTCGCGCCCGCCTTTGCAGCCAATGTTCCGGACGGCGTAACGCTGGCCGAAGACCAGAGCTTTACCTACCGCGTTCTCGACGAGCACAGCTCGGTCGATCCTCAGATCGTCGAAGACGTTTCGGGCTCGGAAATCGTGCGCGACCTGTTCGAGGGCCTGTTGACCCAGACCGCTGACGGCGAACTGGCTCCGGGTGTGGCCACCGAGTGGACCCCCAACGAAGACAACACCGAATGGACCTTCACGCTGCGTGACGACGCCATGTGGTCGGATGGAACTCCGGTTACCGCAGGCGATTTCGTTTACGCCTGGCAGCGCCTTGTCGATCCCGAAACCGCCTCGCCCTATGCATGGTTCGGCGAGTTGATGTCGATCGAGAACGCCGGCGCTATCATTGCCGGCGAGATGGAGCCATCCGAGCTTGGCGTTGAAGCCGTCGACGATCACACACTGGTCGTTCACCTGTCGGCTCCGCTGCCCTATTTCGCGGCCATGACTACCCATGCCTCGACCTTCCCGTCCCCCAGCTGGGTGATCGAGGAACATGGCGACCAGTGGACCCGTCCGGAAAATCTCGTCACCAACGGCGCTTACACGCTCTCCGAACACGTTCCGCAGGAACGTTCGGTTCGTGTCAAGTCCGACACCTACTGGGATGCGGAAAACACCGTTCTCGAGACCGTCACGGCTCTGGTCATCAACGACGAAAACCAGGCTCTGACGCGTTTCCTCGCCGGTGAACTCGACCGTACGGAAATCCCGACCGGCGAATACCCGCGCCTGGCCGAGGAATATCCCGACACCGCGATTTCCTTCCCGCGCCTGTGCACCTACTACTACAACATCAACCTGCGCGAAGCCGGACCGGAAGCCCTCAAGGACGTCAACGTCCGTAAGGCTCTGGCCTATGCGATCGATCGCAACGTGATCACCGACCAGATCCTGCAGGGCGGCCAGATCCCGGCCTATACGTTTACCCCGGGCGCCACGGCCAACTTCGAAGTGCCTTCGGTCGAATTTGGTGAAATGACCCAGGCCGAGCGCGACGAAATGGCCGTCCAGATGCTGGAAGAAGCCGGCTACGGCGCCGACAATCCGCTCGAGCTCTCGATCACCTACAACACCGACGAAGCACACCGCGAACTGGCGACCGTGATTTCGCAGATGTGGCAGCAGAAGCTCGGCGTGCAGACCACGCTCGAGAACATGGAATGGAACACGTTCCTTGATGCCCGCGGCAATGGTGACTTTGAAATCGCCCGTGCCGGCTGGTGCGGTGACTACAACGAAGCCTCCACGTTCCTCGATCTTATGGACACGAATTCGGGCTACAACGACTCCGCATATTCGAACCCGGAAGTCGACGAGCTTCTTGCCGAAGCCAAGACCATGTCCGATCCGAGCGAGAACTACACCCAGATCGAGCAGATCATCGCAGAGGATATGCCCGTCCTGCCGCTCTACCACTATGCCGGCGTTTACATGCTGAATCCGCAGATTCAGGAATGGCCGGTCAACAACGTTGAGCAGAACTGGTACTCGAAAGACCTTTATCGGGTCGCTGCCGAGTAATTCAGGCCAATCACAGGCGTTCCGCACCCTCGTGCGGGACGCCCCCTTTTCGGGGTAAAGAAATGACAGGGCGCCGCCTCACACGCGCCTTTGCACCAATATTGCAAAGCGCTGTTTTCCGCTTCGTCGGACCCTCGGCTGCGTCGTGCGCGCACGGACTTTCGACATGTTGAAATACATCCTCAAGCGCCTCGGGGTCGCCATCCCGACGCTTTTGCTTTTGATTATCTTTTCATTCGTTCTGATGCGGCTGGCGCCGGGGGGGCCATTCAACTCCGAACGTCCGCTGCCGCCGCAGGTGCTGGCCAATATCGAAGCCAAATTCGGTCTCGACCAGCCCTGGCATCTGCAGCTCTGGGAATACATGGTCGGGATCATAACCCGTTTCGATTTCGGCCCGTCCTTTGCCTATACGGACCGCACGGTCAACGACATCATCGCCCAGGGCTTCCCGGTCACGCTGACCTATGGCACGTGGTCGTTCGTCCTGGCTGTTCTGCTCGGCTGTTCGCTGGGGATCGCGGCCGCGGTGCGCCATAATTCCTGGCTCGACTATCTCTCGGTCGGCACGTCCATCGGGGCACAGGTGTTGCCAAACTTTGTGATGGCGCCGATCCTGGTCATCGTGTTCACCCTCTGGCTGCGCTGGCTGCCGGGTGGTGGCTGGAATGGCGGGCAGTGGAATTACGTCATCATGCCGGTGATCGCGCTGGGTACGAGCTACATGGCCTCGATTGCCCGCATCACGCGCTCATCGATGCTCGAAGTGCTCAATTCCAACTTCATTCGCACAGCGCGCGCCAAGGGGATGCCGGCCCGGCATGTCATTATCAGGCATGCGCTCAAGCCGGCGCTGATGCCGCTGCTGTCCTATCTCGGCCCGGCCTTTGTGGGCATGGTGACCGGCTCGGTGATCATCGACGTCTATTTTTCCACCGGCGGTATCGGGCAATTGTTCACCAATTCGGCCTTTAACCGGGACTACTCGGTGATCATGGGCATCACGATCCTTCTGGGCACGCTGACCATCGCGTTCAACCTGATCGTGGACATACTCTATGCGTGGATCGATCCACGCATCCGGTACTAGGAGGCCGACCATGGTATTAAGACCAGTTAGAGTCGAAGCTTCGGCCGATCCTGTCGATGTCGACGACGCCAATTACGAAATCCCCAGCAAGGGGCGGTCCCTGTGGGCCGATGCGGCACAGCGCTTTTTCAGGCATGCCCCGTCGGTGGTCAGCCTGATCGTGCTCATTTTGGTGGCGCTGTTCGCATTCACCGGGCACTTCTTTGCCGTATGGTCCAATGAAGAGATCGACTGGTCGGTGCTGGGCAATGTCCGCGTCGCCGGCGCGCCGTCTCTGGAATCGGGCCATTTTTTCGGCACCGACGACCTGGGCCGCGATCTTTATTCCCGCGTTGTCCAGGGTAGCCAGATTTCGCTGATGGTCGGGTTCGTTGGGGCCGGGATCGCTGTAATCGTGGGCACGTTCTACGGCGCGGTGGCCGGCTATTTCGGTGGCCGCATCGATTCGATCATGATGCGGATCGTCGATATCCTGCTTTCGATCCCCTACATGTTCGTTCTGATCCTGCTGCTCGTGGTGTTCGGCCGCTCGATCACCATGCTTTATGTGGGTATCGGGCTGCTGTCTTGGCTGGACATGTCGCGCATCGTGCGCGGGCAGACGCTCTCGCTCAAGGAAAAGGAATTCGTCGAGGCGGCGCGGGCCGGTGGGGCCGGGCACTTCACGATCATCTTCCGCCATATCGTGCCAAATCTGATGGGTATCGTTGTGGTATATGCGACGCTTCTGGTGCCCCAGATGATCCTGACCGAGAGTTTTATTTCCTTCCTTGGCCTTGGTGTTCAGGAACCGCTCACCTCCTGGGGTGCACTGATCTCCCAGGGCGCGGGCACCGTGATGTATGGAACGTTGTGGCAGCTTTTGTTCCCGCTGTTCTTCTTTGTCGTCACCCTGTTCAGCTTCTACTTCATCGGCGACGGTCTGCGTGATGCGCTCGACCCGCGTGACCGGTGAGGAAAGGACGATCATGAGTATGCTTGAAGTCACCGACCTTTCGGTGTCGTTCAAAACGCCTGACGGCACAGTGCGTGCGGTCAATAAGATGAACTTTTCCATCGAACCGGGCCAGACACTGGCCATCGTGGGGGAATCGGGATCGGGCAAGAGCCAGACGGTGATGGCCGCCATGGGGCTTTTGGCGGGCAATGGCGAGGTCGAAGGGTCGGTCAAGCTCGATGGCGAGGAGCTGATCGGCATGAAACCGGGCGATCTCAACAAGATCCGTGGCCGGGACATGGCGATGATCTTCCAGGATCCCATGACCTCGCTCAATCCCTATCTGTCCGTCGCCGACCAGATGACCGAAGTGCTCATGTTCCACAAGCGCATGAGACGTTCCGAGGCCATGGAAAAGTGCGAGGAAATGCTCAAGACGGTGCATCTTCCCGATCCGAGGCGCATCCTGCGCCGCTACCCACACGAATTGTCGGGTGGGCAGCGCCAGCGCGTGATGATCGCCATGGCGCTGCTGTGCGATCCCAAGGTGCTCATTGCCGACGAGCCGACAACGGCGCTCGACGTGACGGTGCAGGCCCAGATGCTCAAGCTGTTCGAGGAGTTGACCGACAAGTTCAACACCGCGCTGATCATCATCACCCATGATCTGGGCGTGGTGGCGGGGCTCGCTGATGAAATGATGGTCATGTATGCCGGGCGCGTCGTTGAGCAGGGTCCGGTCGAGGATCTGTTTTATGATCCGCGCCACCCTTACACCTTCGGCCTCCTCCATTCTACGCCCCATCTCAAAGAGGGTAAGGACCGGTTGGCGCCCATCAAGGGGTTGCCGCCCAACCTCACAAACCTGCCGCCCGGCTGTGCGTTCAACCCGCGCTGCCCGTTCCGGTTCGACCGGTGCATCAAGGAGCGGCCGCAACTGATCGTGCGAGAGCACGACCGGCTGAGCGCCTGCTTTTACGAGGGCGAAATGACCGAAGCGGACATGGAAAAGGAATTGGCGGTCAAATGAACGATCAAACGCCAATATTGCTCAACGTCGAACACCTCACCAAGCGTTTCGCGATCTCCAACGGGTTCTTCAACAAACCCTTGACGCTGACGGCGGTCGACGATGTGAGTTTCACCGTCAAGCGCGGCGAGACCCTTGGCATCGTGGGGGAATCGGGGTGTGGGAAATCCACGCTGGGGCGCTGCATTCTGCAACTTATCCAGCCCGATGACGGCAAGGTCGTCTGGCTGGGCAAGGACCTGACAGAATTTTCCAAGGATCAGATGCGCAAGGCGCGCACCGATCTCCAGATCATCTTTCAGGATCCGCTGGCCTCGCTCAATCCGCGCATGACGGTGGGGGAAATCATCGCCGACCCGCTTCGGACACTCAAACCGGAAATGAGTGGCGAGCAGCGCCGCAAACGGGTGCGCGAGGTGATGGATGCGGTCGGGCTTTTGCCCGAGATGATCAACCGCTATCCGCACGAGTTTTCGGGCGGGCAGGCTCAGCGTATCGGTATTGCCCGGGCGCTGGTGACCGGGCCCAAACTGATCCTGTGCGATGAACCGGTTTCGGCGCTCGACGTTTCCATTCAGGCCCAGATTCTCAACCTTCTGGCCGACCTCAAGGAAGAATTCGGGCTGACGCTGATCTTTATCAGCCACGATCTTTCCGTGGTGCGGCATGTGTCCGACCGCATTCTTGTGCTCTATCTGGGACGGATCGCGGAACTGGCCGAGAGCGAGGCGCTCTATACCGATCCGCGGCATCCCTACAGCCGCGCTTTGCTGACAGCGGTCCCCATTGCGGACCCCAAGCTGGCGCGCGAGCACAAGATCGAGGGTCTGGAAGGGGAAATTCCCTCTCCCATCAACCCTCCGTCGGGGTGCTATTTCCGGACACGTTGCCCCTATGCGGTCGAGCGTTGCGCGCAAATCGTGCCGCCGCTCGAGGCTGCCGACAATGGTTCGGACGTATCGTGCATCCGCTGGGAAGAAATCCTGGCCGATCCGGTGGGCACGCGAACCCGGGCGCGGAGCTGATCGTCAGGTGGCCTTCGGCCCGCGGTTGGCCGGGGTCCGCCTGTCCTGGCCCTCTATGGGGGCCTCCTCACGCCGTCGGTCCGGTCCCGCATAGGTGGGAGAGACGACGAAAGGTCGAGGCGCGGCAATGGCCGATTCGAGCCGGGCGGCAAGGATTTGAGCCGTGACGGGCAGGTGAATGAATTCGTCGATGCCGGCGTCCTGTGCTTCCCGGGTCTGCTCGGGCGGCATGTCTCCCGACACCATGACGATGGCCATGCCCCGGTTGGATGCAGCGGCGTTGAGCCGCACACGGCGCGTGACGGTCATTCCGTCCTCGGGGCCGATGGCGTGGTCGATGATCATTGCATCGTGAGGCGATTGGCTCAAAAGGCGAAAGGCCTCCGCGCTGTCGCGGGCGGTGCGCGTGTTGGTCAGCCCCAGCCGGCGCAGCGTGGCGGCAAGCGTGCTGGAAAGCTCACCGTTGGCGGTGGCGATGAGTATGGACAGCCGTGGAGGGAGCGTGGTGTTCATATCGCCAATCTACACCAAGCGGGAGGTTGCGTAAAATCTCGCAGCAGCCCCAGCGACTCGCGTTGACAGCTACCGGCTTTGCCCCTATGTTCCGGCCAACTTTGGGATCGCTTCAGCGCCGCTGGGGCGATCCCGGTCGTTAGTTGGTCGCGTTCCCGACCGGACAGATGGAAACACCTGCCCTGGAAACGCTCCGAAGCGGTGCCTTGAGCTCCGCCGATCTCTTTTTGTCTGAGGTTAAAATGAAAATCCGCAATTCGCTCAAGGCGCTCATGACCCGTCACCGGGACAACAAGCTGGTTCGCCGTCGTGGCCGCGTCTATATCATCAACAAGGTCAACAAGCGCATGAAGGCCCGCCAGGGCTGATCGGCGCTTTTCGATCCATCGATTTTTAAAGGCGGGGTTCGCAGATTTGCGGACCCCGCTTTGCTTCACGCACTACGCAAAAAAAGAGGGCCGGGGTTGTGCCCCGGCCCTTTCAAACAATGGTCCGGTGTCGTCAGGAGCCGCCAGCGCCGTCCTGGCCGACAAAGGCGATGCGCAGCATGTTGGTGGCGCCGGGGGTGCCCAAAGGCACGCCAGCGGTGATGGCAATGCGATCGCCGGGACGGGCAAGCCCTTCCACATAAGCAATCGAGCAGGCGCGATCGACCATGTCGTCGAGCGAAATGGCGTCTTCGGTCTGGACACAATGCAGGCCCCAGACGATCGAGAGGCGGCGCACGGTGGTCAGCTTGGGCGAGAGCGCGATGATGGGCTTGGAGGGTCGTTCACGCGATGCACGGATGCCTGTCGAACCTGACGAGGTGTAGGTGACAATCGCCGCCAGGTCGAGCGTTTCGGCCACCTGACGCGTGGCGGCGGAAATGGCGTCGGCGGCGGTCGCTTCGGGTTCGGTGGCCTGGCCGCGGATGATGCTCGGATAGAGCGGGTCCTGCTCGACGGCCTCGGCGATGTTGTTCATCGTGGTGACGGCCTGCACCGGATAGGCTCCTGACGCACTTTCGGCCGACAGCATCACCGCGTCCGCGCCCTCGAACACCGCGATGGACACGTCGGAGACCTCGGCGCGGGTGGGGACAGGCGCGGTAATCATCGATTCAAGCATCTGGGTGGCAACAACCACCGGCTTGCCCAGGCGACGGCACATGCGGGTGATGCGTTTCTGGGTGCCGGGCACGCTTTCGAGTGGCATTTCC
Source organism: uncultured Pelagibacterium sp. (assembly GCF_963972885.1). NCBI lineage: Bacteria > Pseudomonadati > Pseudomonadota > Alphaproteobacteria > Hyphomicrobiales > Devosiaceae > Pelagibacterium > uncultured Pelagibacterium sp. The sequence goes on from NZ_CAXAXY010000002.1 coordinate 86,681, forward strand.
ACGCCCAGATCGCCGCGGGCCACCATGATGGCGTCCGACAGGCGGATGATCTCTTCGAGGCGGTCTATGGCCTGCGGCTTTTCGATCTTGGCGAGCACACCGGCGCGGCCCTGAACGAGCTTGCGCACTTCGATCATGTCTTCGGGGCGTTGGACGAAAGAGAGAGCGATCCAGTCGATTTCCTCGCCAAGCGCAGCCTGAAGGTCGGCGCGATCCTTTTCGGTCAACACGCCCACCGAGAGGATGGTATCGGGCAGCGAGACGCCCTTTTTGTCGGAAAGCTTGCCGCCATAAACGACAGTGGTGTTGATCGCTTCAGGCGAAATGGCCGAGATGCGCAGCTCGATCTTGCCATCGTCGAGCAGCAGACGGTCGCCGGTCTTGACCGAGGAAAAGATTTCCGGATGGGGCAAATGGATGCGTGTCTTGTCGCCAGGTGCGTCCGTGGTGTCGAGGGTAAAGGTTTCACCCTTGGCCAGCATGACCGAACCTTCGGCGAAGGTGCCGATGCGCAGCTTGGGGCCTTGAAGATCGACCAGAATGCCGATGGGATAGCGCACCGTGCGCTCGACAGCGCGTATCTTGGCCACGGTGTCGCGCATCACATCATGGCTGGCGTGGCTCATATTGATGCGGAAAACATCGGCCCCGGCCCGGACGAGTTCCTCGATGACTTTGGGGTCATTGGAGGCCGGCCCAAGGGTTGCGACGATCTTTACGCGGCGCGATCTTTTCATTGCGGATCCAGACTGTTTGAATTGTTTTCGGTCAATTGCATGGTCCAATCGGTGCGGCCCTGAGTGTCGATCTCAAAAAAGCCCGTGCGCTCATAGCCACGGGCCAGACAGTCCTCGACACCGAAAATGGTGAAGCTCGAATCCTGGGTGCACATAAACACCGAGCCGTCCCAGGCGCCGCCGGCGAGATCGTCTACGGCATAGAGATAATAATATCGTGACGTCAGATCGCCCTGGTAAACGATGGCGCAGGCGTCGGCGCCAGCCACCCACCAGCCTTCAGACTGCCAACCCGATTCGGCGCGATAGCCGAAGGCGATCGAAATCGTGCTCGGCGTCTGGTTGCACACACGCAGATCGGCAAGGGCGGGGCGCGGCAGCGCGACCGAGGCCGGTAGCAACGTGATGGCGGCGATCAAGAGAGTGCGGAACATAAAATGCACGGCGTTGGGTCGCGTATGGAAAATGAAGGCCATGGTGTTTCTGGGCAAGGGGTCCGGATATGTCAATGGGGGTGAGCTATTACCCGATTATAGCATCGTTAGAAGGGCAACAGCGAGGCGGCCACGCCTGTTCGATGCGCCTTCCCTGTGGGATTTTCATTGGACGGCTTGAAGTCGCCTCGCCAATGGGATTGATAGAGCGCTCAAACAAATTCTTGCGGAAAGACTGATTCATGGCTGACCACGGCATCGCGCGCGACCAGTTGCGCGCCTTCATCGAACGGATCGAGCGGCTGGAAGAAGAAAAGAAGGCCATCGCCGACGATATCAAGGAAGTCTATGCCGAGGCCAAAGGGTCGGGCTTTGACACCAAGGTAATGCGGCAGATCGTGCGCATCCGTAAGCAGGACCGCAATGAGCGCGCCGAACAGGAAGCGATCCTCGATCTCTATATGCACGCGCTGGGCATGGCCGATGCCGGTTCACAGTCCGAGTACGACGAAGCTGCCGAATAGGCCCAATAATTTAGAGCCGTTCAGGATTTGATTGACTCAAATCCTTGGCTCTAAGCCCTTGTTTTG